>DATCTA010000120.1:0-17462 GCA_036568165.1 Sulfurovum sp. | reverse complement strand
CTTTAATTGTGATGTTGTTTCCAATTTACTTTTCTAGAAAGTAAAACAAAAGTCGTCACTGTTCTCGAAACGCTTCGCTTTCAAGGTCGTTTACAGTGACAAGACACACTTCGTGTGATTGATAGGTTGTTTTGATATAATTTAAAAAACTTTAAAGGGCTTATAATGCAGCTTAATACTCATTTACATATAGATACTTCCCTTTGCGGAAAGGTGACAAAGCTAGAAGAAGGTTATGCAGAGGTCTTACTTTATACCAAACAGCAGATGAGTGCGGATGCACAGGGATTGGTGCATGGGGGGTTTGTTTTTGGTGCGGCAGATTATGCGGCGATGAGTGCAGTGAATAACCCCTATGTGGTACTCGGTGCTTCAAGTTCCAGGTTTATTGCCCCCGTGAAAGTAGGTGATGCTGTACTTTGTAAAGCGAGGGTTGTCAATAGTAAAGGGAAAAAATCTGTGGTAGAAGTAGTCGCTTTTGTCAATGAAAAGTTGGTTTTTGAAGGTGATTTTACGACGTTTGTATTGACATCACATGTCTTAGGCTAATAGAAGCTTATGCTATACTTCATTTTAAATATGAACCAAGGCGAATATCAATGAAAAAATTTGTACTTTATACTCTTCTAGGACTTGCCATAGTGGCAGCTCTTTTTACGTATATTCTCTACAGTGAAGGTGCATTTGACAGGCCTGAGCCGTCCAAACAAGGTGAACTGGAACCTTTTATGAAGTGTGAATCAGGAAAATGTGCTCCAGGAAAATGCGGAGGGAACATTAAATAGTATAGAGTCTATGTTTACATAGATCTCTTTACCTGATCGATCCAAAAGGGAATGACCCTCTGTTCTGCTTTCAGTGTTGTGTTCATACCATGGCCAGGATAGATCGTGTAATCTTCTTCGATTTTAAGCGCTTTTTGCAGGCTTTTTACCATATCTTCAGCACTGGATGAAGGAAAGTCCCATCTTCCTATGCTTTTTTCAAAAAGAAAATCTCCACTGAACCAGACATCTTTGATCTCTATGATACTGCATCCTGGTGTATGACCGGGAAAGTGACGGAACTTTATCTTAACTCCTTCGATAGTAAATTCCTGATCGCCCTCTATGATAAAGTCAGGTTCGCTTGGCGGTGTTCCCTGGTTCAGAGGATCATCGGTGAGCATGAAAACGTCACCTTTAGGACAATAGATAGGAAGGTTGAGTTCTTCTTTTACCTCTGCATTTGACCATACATGGTCAAAATGTCCGTGTGTATTGAGAATCGCCACTGGATTTGTGACATTGTTAAGTACCCATTGTGTTGCACCCATACCAGGGTCAATAATGAAATCTTTGCCATCGACTGTCACGATGAAGCAGTTTGTCTGGTAGGGTCCCATAGGTTGTATTTTGATTTGCATGATATAATTCTCCTATGAATCTATTTACTCTTTTAGAACGTGCTATACTCAGTGATGATATTCTTGTAAAAGAAGCATTGACCACTCAATGTTTGGAGTATTGTATCAAAAATGAAATAAGTTGTAATGATGATTTCACACCGGTACACTTTACCAAACCTTCTTATGCTTCCAAATGTCACATCGTAGATCCCAGAGAACTGCCTGCAAGAAAAGACTTTGAGAGTAAAGAGGGATTGGCGACCCTGGTGCATGCCATAGCACACATAGAGTACTCTGCCATAGACCTGGCACTTGATGCTGTCTATCGTTACCCTCATATGCCTCGAGCGTTTAAAATGGATTGGCTCGAAGTGGCTGATGATGAGATCCGCCATTTTAAAATGCTTCAGGCCCTGCTCAATGAGCTTGGATATGTCTATGGTGATTTTCCTGTCCATTGCGGCCTATTTGACGCTGCAGAGCATACGGCACAGAATATTTTGGACCGTATGGCGATCATACCGCGCTACTATGAGGCATCAGGACTTGATGTGAACCCGCAGATCATCAAGAAACTGGAGAACAAGCGCAAGAACCCCCAGGTTAAAAAACTGATAGAGGCTTTGAAGGTCATCTATGATGAGGAGATAGACCACGTACACAAAGGTGACAAGTGGTTCAAACATATTTGTCAAAAAGAGGGTATTGAAGAGGGGAGAGAGGAACAGGTCTATTTTGAGATACTCGAACGCTATCATTTGCTTTCAAAACATCGTCCTCATGTAAATGTGGAAGCAAGGAAAGAAGCCGGGTTTTCCTGTTCCGAGATAAAAAAATTGGGTGCAAAGGAGTGCTCATGAGAGCCTTTTTTGAAGAGATGTTCTTCAAACCGAAGTGGTACCACTATCCTTTCATCTTAATTCTTTTGCCATTCTCTTTGGTATACGGTATTGCCATGTCAGTACGAAGGATACTTGTTTCAAAAAAGGAGTTTGGTATCCCTATTGTCTCTGTAGGAAATCTTATCGTGGGAGGAAGCGGAAAGACGCCTTTTGTCATTGCACTTGCTGAAGCGTTTGAAGATGTGGTCGTCATTTCACGCGGGTATGGAAGAAAGAGCAAAGGTTTGATCGAGGTAAGTTCCAAAGGAAAGCTGCTTGCAGATGTCGAGGAGAGCGGGGATGAACCTATGCTCATGGCACAGTCTTTACCCAATGCGAGTGTGATCGTGAGTGAAGATCGTGAATTGGCTATCGCTTTGGCAAAGAAGAAGGGTGCAAAATGCATTATCCTGGATGATGGATTTAACCGTGTGGAGATAGCCAAATTGGAGATACTGCTTGAACCCCAAAAGATCTATAACTATCTTCCTTTTCCTGCAGGAGCATTCAGAGAATTCTGGTTCAATAAAAAGTATGCAGATATCGTAGCCAAAGAGCATGAGGCCTTTATAAGAGAAGTGACGTTTGACAACCTTAGATCAAAGATGCTGCTTGTGACTGCTATTTCAAATCCAGGCAGGCTTGATGACTATCTTCCTGAAGGGATCGTGCATAAAGTCTACCTGGAAGATCATGCCTATTTTGAAGAGGAGATGCTGGGTAAACTTTTAACGGATTATAAGGCAGAGAGTCTGCTTGTCACACAAAAAGATATGGTAAAAATGGAGGGCTTTAAGTTGCCTATCTCTCAAATGAAGTTAAAATTAGAGATCAAAGAGTCTATCTTTATGCAGGTAGAAGAATATATAAAGGGATACCCACAATGAATAATAAGATCGATGTCGTAAAAACACTGCTTGAGGCTTTGCCGTATATTAAGAAGTTTGCCAATGAAAAAATAGTGATTAAATACGGCGGTGCTGCACAGACAAGTGATGTACTCAAAGAGCAGTTCGCTCAGGACATAGTACTCTTGCATCTGGTAGGAATGAAGCCTATTATCGTACATGGTGGAGGGAAAAGTATCACCGATATGCTTGCTAATCTTGGGGTAGATACGAAATTTGTGGATGGACAGCGTGTAACAACAAGAGAGGTCATGCGTATCGTTGAGATGGTATTGAGCGGCGAGATCAACAAAGAGATCGTCTCTTTACTCGATAATCATGGGTCTAAAGCGATCGGGATTTCCGGAAAAGACGGTGGGTTCTTAAAGGGTATGCCTAAAGATTTTGAAAACTTTGGCTATACGGGGATCATAGAGCATATCAATCCCGAGATTGTCAATAATATCATTGATGATGGAGCTTTACCTGTCATTGCTCCTATAGCTGGAAGCAGTACTATGGGACATCCGGGTTTCAATATCAATGCGGACCTTGCAGCCAGTAAAATAGCAGTGGCTTTGAAAGCGCGAAAAGTATTGTTCCTGACAGATACTGCAGGGGTATTGGATAAAGATATGAAGCTTATAACTAACTTGAGCATCGAAAAAACCGAAGCGCTGAAGGCTGACGGAACGATACACGGCGGTATGGTTCCAAAGGTGGATGCATGTATAGAAGCATTGCGTGGCGGAGTAAAAAAAGCCCACATTATCGATGGACGTGTTGAACATTCATTGCTTCTGGAAATCTTAACGAGTTCTGGTGTAGGGACTTGTATCGAACTATAAAGGTGTAGATCATGTTAAAAAAGTTATCTGTTGCGTTTGTGACTGCAGTATTGTTTGTTTCTGTTGTAGAGGCTAAAGAATCAGAAAAGAAAGAAAAGGTTAAGCAAGAAGATCCTTACCATGCCGTATGGAAAAAAACATATGGAGGTGATGAGGGTGATATCGCATATGGTATCACTGCGCTTGACAATGGTGACAGTGTTATGGTGGGGACATGCAAATCATTTGGTGCCAAACAAACAGATATCTGTGTCTCACGTATGAATGACAAGGGTGAAATGGCATGGCGTTTAATGCTTGGTGGTGCAAAAGTGGAAGATGGCAAAGCGATCATACGCACAGCAGATGGAAATCTCATGGTATTGGGCAGTACAAAGTCCTATGCTAAAAACTACGATAGAGATCTCTATGTTGCAAAGATATCTCCTCAAGGTAATGTGATCTGGGAAGAAAGCTTTGGCGGGGACCGTGATGAATTTGCTGGCGGGATAGCCGAGACGGATGATGGTGGTGCTATTGTTGTTGGAGACACCACTTCATACGGCAAAGGATATAAAGATATATATATTGCCAAACTCAATAAAGATGGGAAACTGGACTCATCTTTTATAGTCGGCGGTAAGAAGGAAGACAGTGCACATGCACTGACACGCACAAAAGATGGCAATATGGTACTTGTAGGGTATCGTGAAAGCGGGCGTGCCGGAAATACTGATTTTTTCATCATGAAAATAGACCAGAATGGAAAGAAGATCTGGTCTCAAACCTATGGTGGAGATCGATCTGACGAGTTAAACGGTGTGACCGCTACAGAAGATGGCGGTATTGTAGCAACAGGTTCAACCTATTCATATAACAGTGAGAACACGGACCTGTCAGTGATGAAGTTAAATGCAGATGGTACAATCCTTTGGCATAAGATCTATGGGTTTAAATATTATGAATATGGCAATGATGTAACAACCACTGTAGATGGAGGAGTGATGGTCGCCGGAGGTACCAATACTTTAGGAAAAGGTGATCACAGTGCTTATTTGATCGCACTTAATGACACCGGGGAAGTGGTATGGTCCCATGTCTATGGAAACAGAGGTAAAGATGGTGTCAATGCCATTACACGTCTCTCTGATGGAAACATGATAGCAGTAGGTGAAAGTGACAGTTACAGCAGAGCAACAAAAATCTATATGATAAAAATAGATAAAAAACAAAAAAAGCTTAATCAAGATTAAGTTTCTTGGTGCTATAATACTTTCATACGGTTATACTGTATTGAAAAAGCCAAGCTCATCGCGAGGTGGGTACGGAAAGTCATGGGTCTCACGCAGATCGCCAGACTACCAATAGAGATATAAACTCATCTATCTTTTTAGAAAGTTTCTTTCTTCTATTACCTAAGTATTTTAGTGTTCTGTTTACTTTTATAATTTATATTAGTTGACATTCTTTTCCCTAAACATCTTCTCCTATTATTATAGGGTAAATGGACACTAGGTACTTGAGTTATTCGTAATTAATCCCTTCACTTTCCCTTCTTAGAAACCTTAGCTTTTTTGGCTATAATTATGTTCCATATAAACATAGGATAATATTAATGCAATTTATTGAGACACGGGGAAATGATGGACAGAAACCATTATCTGTACCATTTTCAGAAGCGATACTCAGTCCAAGTGCCAGTTTTGGTGGACTGTATGTACCAAAAGAACTTCCATCATTAGATACAAAATTTTTAGAGGGACATCTCTCAAGCCACTATAAAACATTGGCATTGGACTTTTTAGAGCAGTTTGGTATTGATATCGAGAAAGAAATACTGCAAGAAGCACTAAAAAGATATGATGCGTTTGATGATCCTTCCAACCCTGTACCTCTTTCACAGATCGAAGATGACTGTTTTGTTTCTGAACTTTATCATGGTCCGACAAGAGCATTTAAAGATATGGCATTGCAGCCTTTTGGTTATGTGTTGAGCAAATTGGCACAAAAAAGAGGTGAACATTATCTTATCATGGCTGCAACAAGCGGTGATACCGGTCCGGCGACGCTTGAGACATTCAAAAATCAAGCGGGAGTACAAGTGGCATGTCTCTATCCTGACGGAGGAACATCAGATGTACAGAGATTGCAAATGGTCACTGAAGATGCTCCAAACCTTAAAGTGATAGGTGTAAAAGGGAACTTTGATGATACACAGAACACACTCAAAGATCTATTGGCTTCTGATGATTTCAAAAAAGAATTGGATGAGAGAGATATCAAGCTCTCTGCAGCAAACTCTGTAAACTTCGGGCGTATCATTTTTCAGATCATCTATCATATTCACTCATACCTTGAATTGGTACGTCAAGAGAAGATTCAGATGGGTGAAAAGATCTATGTGGTTGTTCCAAGTGGAAACTTTGGTAATGCCTTAGGGGCATATTATGCAAAAAAAGCAGGTCTTCCGATAGAAAAGATCCTTATTTCATCCAATATCAATAACATTTTAACAGACTGGATCACACGTGGGGAGTATGATCTTACTACACGCGAACTGATACAGACAGAATCGCCTGCGATGGATATTTTAAAGAGCTCGAATGTTGAACGTATCATGTTTGATAAGTTCGGCCCATCACGTACGAAAGAACTGATGGAAGAATTGGCAAACAATGGTAAATATAAGTTAAGTACAGATGAACTTGCTCTCTTACGTGAGGATTTTGATGCTTCTTTTTCTGATGATGAAGAGTGTGAATCTGTGATCGGTGCCTATGCAAAGAAAGGGTATATCATGGACCCGCATACAGCAACATGTATGAGAGCCTATGAGACTTTGAGAGATAAAAAGCTTAAAACCGTGGTCTACTCAACGGCAGAGTGGACAAAATTCTCTCCGGCTGTTTCAAAAGCATTGGGACATGAAGTAAAGGGTGATACCGAGGCTTTAAAATGGGTCAGTGAAAATGCAGGAGTTAGAGTACCGCCTATGATTCATGGATTGTTTGATAAACCCATCATCCATTCTGTGGTAGTAGAAAAAGAATCTATAAAAGGAGAGATGTTAAACTTTTTATAGTTTGACATAACGTAATGTCCAGAAATTATTTTGCATTTTTCTTCTCATTTTTATTGATTGAGACCGCTGTTGCAAAACCAATGGTCGATTGTAGAGTTGCAATCGGTGACATTACTGTGTGTAATCCTTATGGGACCAAACTGCTTCAAGCCAAAGAGATCGTTTATGATAAAGATACAAAAGGGCTTATCAGGGTAAAAAACCTACCTGTTCCTGATGAAAATGATTCTTTGAGAGTAGTCTCAGTAGAAGAGATGTTAGACCAATATATCACTGTTGAAGATCATAAACGTTTCAAAGGGAGTGATCTATCAACATATGAAGGTACAGTAGCCAAAGAGACAGCTTCCCAGGAAATTTCAGAGATTAAAAAAGAGAAGATAGAAGTTTGTAAAGTTGAACCGGCTATCAAAAGAGAAATATTAAAAAAATTCACACCTAAACAACCTTTGATCATGAGAGGTGAATATAAAGTGGTCAAAGGTGATGCGCTGAGCAAACTTGCGAAAAAGTTTGGGTTTAAAACCAAAGAGCTTGCTGAGATGAACAGCTTGAATTCAAGAGCCTCACTCATAATCGGACAAAAGTTAAGACTTCCTTTTGAACAAAAAGTGGTCGATGCCATGATCTCGGGAGAATATAAAGTAGAATCGTGTGACACACTTCTCTCTATCGCTAAAATGTTCAATCTTGATCCCAAAGCCATAGTAAAGTTCAATGGTATGAAAGATGCGAGCATGATACAAACTGGTAATGTGATAAAACTTCCATTACCTTATGTTTTGGCAAAGAAGAAAAAAGAAGAAGCAAGAAAGAAAAGAGAAGCCAAACAAAGAAAAAGCGGAAAAGTGGATCTGCTTCAACAGTTTGGTAAAAACAAACTTCGTGTAACTGCCACTGCATATACTTCACATGTTTCCCAAACAGACAAGACACCTTTTTTGGCAGCATGGAACAATCGTCTATACCCAGGTATAAAAGCCATTGCAGTTTCCAGAGACCTCATTGCAAAGTATGGACTGCGTAATGGAACAAAAGTGCGTATCGCCGGACTTCCCGGCTTTTATCGTGTACGTGATAAAATGAATAAGCGTTACAAAAAACGTATAGATGTCTATATGGGTGTGGATAGAAGCAGAGCACTGCGCTGGGGTAGACGAAGTGTTGTGATATACTGGTAATTAAAGCGACTCGTATATCTCTAAAACTTCCAGGTATCTTTCACTTTTCTCTTCATAAACCTTTTCAAGCTCTGACAATGATTCACTTAGTGCAGTAAGACCTTTTTCCTGATAGCACTTGGGATCTTGCAGGCATCTGTTGATCTCATCTATCTGTTTTTCCAATGCTTCGATCTCATCAGGCAGCGTATCAAAATCTTTTTGTTCTTTATAGCTGAGTTTTGTCTGTTTCTTTTCTTTGATAGGCGTCTCTTTTTCGGTATTTGTTTTGACTTCCTTTTCCAGGGTGTCAAGTTCTTTCATCTCCTTTTCTATCTCTAGGTATTCAGTATAGGATTGGTAAGACTCTTCCACCACTCCGTTACCTTTGAAGATAAAGAGTTTCGATGCTATCTTGTCTATGAAATACCGGTCATGTGAGACAAAGAGGATGGCACCCGGAAAATTTATGAGTTTTTCTTCAAGGATGTTGATGGTTTGGATATCCAGATCGTTGGTAGGCTCATCCAAGATAAGGCAGTCTACTTTTTTGCTCAGAAGCAAAGCAAGGGCTACACGGTTCTTCTCTCCGCCTGAGAGCACACCTACTTTTTTGTCCAAAAATTCTTTAGGGAAAAGAAAAGATTTTAAGTAGCCATAGACATGATAGTTGGTCCCTTGCACTTCAATATGGTCTCCCCCGTCAGGACAGAACGTTTCAATGAGTGATTTGTTATCATCGAGCATTTCCCTGTGCTGGTCGAAATAAGCTATGGAGAAATCCCCTTGTTTGATGACACCGCTTTTTGGTTTTATACGTCCAAGCATGAGTTTTAGAAGGGTAGATTTTCCTGCACCGTTGATCCCTACAATGGCTATCTTGTCTTTTTGCAGGATACGGGTACTGAAATGCTCTATGAGTTTTTTCCCCGGAACTTCATAGCTGATATTCTCCAGTTCAAATAGCATCTTTTTACGCGAGACTCCTTCATCACGGTTAAAGTGTTTCTTCTCACGTTCGAGTTCCAACATCATCTTTCGTATAAGTGTAGGGTTTTTCTTTGCTTCATCTCGAAGTTCAAATACACGTTTTTTACGTCCCTGGTTCCGTTTTTCTCTGGCTCTCACCCCTTTTCTTAGCCATGCTTCTTCCTGTTTGAGGAGTCTTAAAAGATTTTCATGCCCTTTTTGCAGCGCATGCATACGTGCTTCTTTTTGTTCAAGGTAGCTCATATACCCACCCTTATAACTTACAAGCTCCTGATTATCTACTTCTACAACACGTGTGGCAATGGTATCGATGAAATGTCTGTCGTGTGAGATAAAAAGCAGTGTAAAGTTCTCTTTGAGAAGCATCTCTTCAAGAAACTCTACCATATAGACATCCAGGTGGTTGGTAGGTTCATCTAGGAGTAGAACATCGGGTTTTTTGAGTATGAGGGAAGCTAAGGCAACACGGCGCTGTTCCCCTCCTGAAAGGGAAATGACAGGGCGGTCTTCAAAGGCTTTGAGTTGAAACTCCTGCATGACACGCTCTATCTTGTCATCGAGATTCCATGCATTGTGGTGGTCCAGAAATGAACTGACCTTTTCAAGTTTCTTGAGCAGTTCTTTGTTTTCAAAATCTTCAGCTACTTTGAGACTGAGGGCATCATACTCTTCTTTGGCTTTTTTGAGTTCGGTCAGTTCATTGAATATCGCTTCTCTGACACTAAGACCCGGTGCAAAACGGGGCTGTTGCGCAAGCATCTCTATCTGTATGGCATTGTTGATGACCCTTTTGCCTTCTGTAGGATCCTCTTCCCCCATGATGATCTTCATGAGTGTTGATTTTCCACAACCGTTTTGTCCCACGATTGTTACACGTTCACCCTCATTCAAATGAAAATCAACCCCGTTAAGAAGCAGTTTGATGTCATACTGTTTTTTGATGTCAAAGAGGTCAATGAGTGCCAAAAGTGTTCCTTGTTGTAAGTTGAGTGCAATTATATCAAATTGAGTGGGATTTAAGGCTTGATTTGGTATATTCCCCCATTATATACCAAGGACATATATGCTAGAAACCATTATTATTTTGTACTCTATTTATACATTTATGAAACTCTATATATCAGTTATGCAGATAGGGTATATAAACGAAGAAAAATTCAAAACACCTGTTTTGATGTCAGCAGATAAATATTTGACAGCAGGTAATTATGCAGTAGCCAATGGAAAACTTTCCCTTGTAACGACATTTGTAGACTACCTTGTATTTATCTGGTGGGTATTTAGCGGTTTTGCCTGGCTCTCATCACTGGTTCAGGTAGAAGGCACGCTAATGCAGGCTGTGCTCTTTTTGTTTGGGTTTGTCATTGTCAATTATATTATCGGGCTTCCTTTTGAACTCTACCAAAAATTCAAAATAGATGAAGCCTTCGGATTTAACAAGATGACTGCGAAGATGTATGTGGTTGATGTAGTCAAATCAGCGCTTCTGTTTTTTATTTTGGGCGGTGCTGTTTTTGCACTTTTGATCTGGATCATTGACAGTTATGAGACATGGTGGATCTGGGGATTTGCAGCGATGTTCATCGTAGCGATCATTGCTAACCTGTTAGCCCCTACCTTTATGGCACTTTTTAACAAATTCTCTCCGCTTGAAGAGGGAGAGCTTAAAGAGAAGATCACAGCGATGATGAACCAGGCGGGACTTAAGAGTGACGGTATCTTTGTGATGGATGCCAGTAAACGAGACAGCCGCCTCAATGCATTTTTTGGCGGATTGGGAAAGAGTAAACGTGTGGTGCTGTTTGATACACTGCTTGAAAAACTCAATACCAAAGAACTCCTTGCAGTACTTGGACATGAGTTGGGGCACTTCTCACACGGTGATATCTGGAAGAACATAGGCTTGATGGGTATACTTCTGTTCATCGCATTTTATCTTTTTGGACATTTGCCGGACAGTCTTTTCACTCAAATGGGCGTGATTCCTGAAGCGGGAGTCCAGATAGCGGTCCTGATGCTTTTGCTGCCTCTTGTAAGTTTTGTCTTTACCCCATTTATGTCTTATGTCAGCCGTCACAATGAGTATGCCGCAGATGAATACGGTTCACAAATGGGCGGGAAAGAAAATCTGGTATCAGCACTGATGAAGCTGGTGACAGAGAACAAGTCATTCCCAAAATCACATCCATTGGTGATCTTCTTTTACTATACCCATCCACCGGTACTCGAAAGGCTTAAAGAGTTAGGATTTGATGCATCCAACACTATAGCCGGAGAAGAAGCATCTTTACCAAAAGAGGGTATCTTCGCTCATATGGACAAAAATGACCATTAAAGAGGGGATCTCCTGGGCAAAGGAAGCCCTCATTGAGGCTTGTGAACGTCCTTCGTATGAGGCGGAGCTGCTTTTGGCGTATCATCTTGGTAAGGATCGAACCTACCTGCTCACACATGAAATGCAGATCATCACGGATGAAGATGCCTTTAAGAAGCTTATCCAAAGAAGGGCAGCACATGAGCCTTATGAATATATCGCAGGATCAGCCAGTTTCTATGATATTCATCTGGCAGTGGAAAAGGGAGTGTTGATCCCGCGTCCTGAAACAGAGATTCTCATAGATCTGGTGGCTGATATCATAGAGCGTGAAAACATAACCAAAATAGCTGAAATTGGTGTCGGTTCCGGCGCCATCTCCATTGTATTGGCACGCAAGTTTCCCAAGCTTCAGATCATAGCTACAGATATCTCCGATATACCACTAAAAGTCGCGGGGAAAAACATTGAAACTTTCGGCTTAGGTCAACAGATAGAACTTCGCAAGTCCAACCTTCTGGATGAAGTACCTGAGAGAGTGGAGCTTGTAGTTTCCAATCCCCCTTATATCGCAGAGGATTTTTTACTGGCATCCAATGTCATCGACTATGAGCCTAAGGAAGCACTTTTTGGCGGAAGAGTAGGGGATGAACTGCTTAAACAGATCATCTTGGATGTGAAGAATAGAGGAACGAAATACCTTGCCTGCGAGATGGGGTATGACCAAAAAGAGCCACTACAAGATTATGTTAATCAAATCGGGGTAGAATACATAAAATTTTATAAAGACCTTGCAGGCTTTGATCGTGGATTTGTGATCAAATTCTATGAAAGCGAGTAACAATGAACAAATATTTTAGAATGGTAACGATGGCTTATCTTATACTATTGGGAGCGATGCTTGGAGCAGGGCTTTATGCCGGTATCGTTGTAGCACCTGTGACATTCAATACAGACCAATGGATAGGTTCAGCACTTTTGACACAGTTTCAAGAGGGACAGATCATGACAGAGAATTTTTTGAGACTCTCTTATCTTGTGAATGTCGTCATCGTATCTGTGGTACTGTATGAAGGGTATAAGTTTAAAAAGTTTGAACGTGATACTTTGACGTTGATCGCCACATTCTTTGTATTGGCAACTGGGCTGCTTTTCGCTCACTACTATATCCCGGATATCATCTCGATGCAAGCTCAAGGTGTGGAAGTAACGCAGTCAACAGCATTTATCAATACACATAAAGGAAGTGAGATCAACTTCAAGATCTTCTCTGTAGCTTTGATCGTACTCATGATACAAAATATGAGAAAGGCGTGTAAGTAAAATTGTATGAGTGAAGTCTTAGAGCATCCTTTCAAGCCTATTATATTTAAAGATACCAAGATACTGATCCTGGGTTCTTTCCCTAGTATACAGTCATTTGAAAAGAACTTTTACTATGCACATCCCCGTAATCAATTCTGGAAGATACTTGAAGCTGTGACAGGGTATCCTGTGAACAATCGTGATCAGAAGATCTGGTTGCTCAAAGAGTGCAAGTTCGGGCTTTGGGATATGATAAAAGGGTGCAGCAGGGAGAACTCTCTTGACTCTTCTTTGGAAAATGAAGAAGTCAATGACTTGATTACATTATTGGAAGAGTATCCAAGTATCACTAAGCTTGCCTTTACAGGAAAGAAAGCCGAAGCACTCTTTAAAACACATTTTGCACATTTGGATATAGAAACGGTCTATCTTCCTTCTCCTTCAGCTGCTTATGCCAAGATGGGCTTTGATGAAAAAGTCGCAGCGTATAAAAAACTTTTAGGATATGCGTAATGGCAGTTTGGGCGATAGGTGATGTACAGGGATGCTTTGGTTCTCTAAAAGCTTTGCTGGAGAAGATAGATTTTGATACTCAAAAAGATGAGCTCTGGTTTGCCGGAGATCTGGTGAACAGGGGAGAGGCTTCACTGCAGACCCTGGAGTATCTCTACAGTATCAAAGAAAATGTGAAGATCGTACTTGGAAATCATGATATTACGCTTATAGCAGCCTATTATGGTATCAAAAAGTCCAATCCGACCATCGATCCTATCTTGGAGTCTCAGGAAGCTGCAAAGCTCATAGATTGGCTTAGAGGGCAAAAATTTCTGCATGTGGATTATCAACTTGGGTATTGTATGGCGCATGCAGGCATCTCACCGGAGTTTGACCTTGGTATGGCGATCATGTATGCAAAAAGAGTTGAGGATAAACTGCAAAGTGATCATGCTTCCGTCTGGCTGGAACAGATGTTCAAAAAAGGGAGTAACCGTTTCAACAGAAAGGCAAGTCTAATCGATATGGATCGCTATATTGTAAGTGCATTTACACGTATGCGATTTTGTTACAAAGATCACAAACTTGATTTTGACCAAAAAGGTCCGCCAACGTATGAATTGAGAAAAAAAGGTCTAAAACCATGGTTTGAATGTAAGAAACGTAAAGATATAGATCTGCGTATCATTATGGGACACTGGTCTACGTTGGGATTGTATGAAGATGAGAATGTACTGGCATTAGATACTGGATGTCTATGGGGCGGTAAGCTCACCGCTGCACGTATAGACTCTGATGAGGTTGAGATAGTCTCTGTCGATTGTGCAAAAAATGAGGTAACAGAAGTAGAAGAACCTTTTGCAGAAGATCTGCCAGAAGTTTAGAGATATTCTTACATTTCATTAGGTCTTATTCGCTGACTTTTATGACATATGGCGAAAGCAATGCGTTCGGATTAGCACCGGATGTTGATCCGGGTTTCACGTAGGCACGCTGTGTGATACCCAGAGGATGTAGCAGCGGCAACTCGGTCGTATTGACCTCTACACAATAGTTGCCCAAAGATGCTTCGCATGTTCTGGACACAACCGCAGTATAGAGCATTGGCAGCTGATCCTTGAGCTGTTGCGAGGCTTTTTCATACAGACCGTATGCCCGTAGAATGGCTTCGGCAGAGTCTGTCAAGTTTCCCTTATCAAATCCGGTCACATCGACATTGCTTTGTGAGATGCTGTCTATACCGTAGAAACCTATCATGCTGTAAACGCCCAGACTGATATAGGTCGCCGCATCATTGAGCGTATGGTTAACGCCAGTCACGATAACGGGTTGGTTGTCCCTAAGTAGGCCGACAAACCCGAATCGATACGCATCCGTATCCTGGTTATCTGCCAGGCATATGGAACCTTCTTCAATACACTCTTGCCCAACAAGACCAGCCAATTCTCCGGTTTCCATATCTGTTTCGCTGGTAAGCATCTTCTTGCTTTCCACAGGAAGACCCGTTGTCATCTGCAGATGTGTTGCCAGCAGTGTAGTCAGTTCTACCAGCGAAGCGTTGTAGTCTGATTCGTCGACGGTTATTTTTTGCGTATATTCCGGTGTCGGAAATGCAGTGAATGGCAGAGTATTTTTTGAAACCCTGTATACAAGGATATTGTCATCTCTGGATGCTTTCCATTGATCGGCAGCTGCATCGTCTTCAGGCATCGCGTAACGTATTAGGGTGACGAAGTCATCAGCAGCGCTCTGTTTTCCAAGTATGGTGTTGTCACCGACAGGTTCTGTGAAAATGACCTGGCTTTGCAGCCCTGCAGAAGTAGCATCTGCGACAAGTGCATCAGCCAGGGACTGATTCGCCGTCGTGATATAAACCACTGCATTACCGCTCCATTCGATATTTGCACCTTCTTCTATGACAACGTTGTTGATATCGTTCCCCAGACTGCCAAATACTTCTGCCCGCTCAGGATTGGGCGTGGCTTTCATATATGTGTCATAATTGGAAGTATCACGGCTGAACATATAAGTTTGATACCCCATATAGGCCGCTTTGGGAGGAAGATTGACAATCGTCATCAGTGCATCATTCTTCCCAAGTCGAAAGAACATATTGGTCTTGTCACCGTTTGGTCCTGTGGCATTGAACTCATACGCGTAATACGGGTCCAGATACGTCTGCTCAACAGGAAGTTGCGGAATCAGGTATGGGGCGGCCGGATTGTTGGCAAAACAGGTACCGAAAACCTCGATCAGTTTCACGCATTCGGCATTATCTACCATATAAAGGCTTCCCTGAGTGACATTGTAGTCACGTGTACCGAGTGACTCAGCCCAAGATTGCCATGGCTTAATGGGTGCGAGGGCATCTGTTTGCTCAGACGAGTCTGAGTTATTGCACCCCGATAATAACAGTACTGCGCTCAACAGCGCACTATATAATGACACTTTCATAGATCCATGCTCCTTTTATAGCTATATTCTCGTTCCATGTTTAACGTAGAAAACAGAAAAACACTCAACATAGATGAACCCCTATCAAAAATATTTAGTATAAAAAGTATATCAGAAATATGTTGTTTGTAAAACCTTATAAAATATATAAATTTATAAGGTTTTTACGTATGATGAGTTACTTTAAAAGGTTTTGAAGTATATAACGTTACTTAACAATATGCCCTACAAACTTGGACATGTTATTTAAAATTTTCCCGCCTTTTCTAAAACCAAGTCCACAAGCTTCATAGGCATAGAATACACCTGCCTGATAAGACCGACCTTCTGTATCTGTTGGTAATTGTGTGTATGCTTGGTAGACCATTTTGTGATTATCATAATCACCTTGCGCTGTTTCTACAACATTGGCATTTTCATCCAAGATGCTTACACTGCTTCCTTCTCTGCCAAACACTGGCTTTTTGACCTGTTTTTTACTTGCTAACGGCTCAAATGAAGTTTCAAGCAGAAGAGGGTGGTTAGGATAGAGATCCCATAGTATCTTCAGGATACCTTTACATTGGAACAGCAGTGTATACGCTGGATTGAAAATGATCGCTTTTTGGTTTTTGATGATGTTGGTGAGAAGCATAGCCAGGTCTGACTCTTCCAGTGCGATGTCCTCCCAAGGAATGAGCTTGAACCAGAGTTCATAGTTCTTGTCTTCATAGAAGATACCTTCATCAGAAGAGAATTCTATATCATCGATGTATGCAAACTGGGTTTGGAATCCTGCTTCTGAAGCAATATGCTGAAGCAGTCTTACCGTGTTCTCCTCTTCCGAATTGCCTCTGACAGAGGTAAAAAGAAAGTTCCATCCGTCATAACGTTCTTCAAAATCAGATACATCCTTTTCCAATGTTACAAGACGTTTAAAATTGTCTACCAGTGACTCATATAGCGCATTGAACTGGCTTGCTTCTTCAAGACCGTTTTGTTTGAGCATGGCCCATTGTACGATCGCTGTCTCAAATAGAGCAGTAGGGGTGTCCGCATTGAACTCTAAAAGTTTGATTGGTTTTCCATCTATGCCTCCGGCAAGATCAAAACGTCCGTAAAGATGCCAGTGTACGTCATTTTCCCATGACTCTTTGATCACTTCTACAAGATTAAAAGGTATGCCGATCTCATGAAAAAGATTATTTTCGATGACATGTTCTGCTGCTTCAACATACATGTCATAAAGCGTATTGGTCGCTTCATAATATGCTTCAGCTTCCTCTTCAGAGATCACAACCAGTTCATCAGAGATGTAACTGCTTTCATCTGAGTCTGTATGCCAGACAAAGCCGAGTGATTCTAGATAATCTGTGTCTAGAGGTTTTGTTTTTTGTAAATTCAACATGACTTACCCACCAAAGAAACCGCCTGTACGGCTTGAAGTGCTTTTGTTTCCAAAGAAACCGCTTCTTTTAGCACTGCTCTTTTTAGCAGATTCAAAACTTTTTTGACTTCTAGAGAAAGTAGATGGCGACTTATAGCTTGCTTTTCTGTTGTTCTGATAGTTTTGATTTCCAAAAAGTTTAGACCCTATCCAGGAACCGATCCCGGCTCCAGCCATACTAGCCAGAAGTACTTCTCCCAAACCCATGCCGCCTTGTTGAGACATTTGGGCATCCTGCGCTTTTGTAAGGTTAG
>DATCTA010000119.1:0-7405 GCA_036568165.1 Sulfurovum sp. | reverse complement strand
CAGCTCACAGGTATTTTGGATTACGTAGACAACCTCAATGAACTTGATACCCAAACCCTGGATGCCTCATTCTCGACACTGGAGGGCGGTACACCTTTAAGAGAAGATATGCCTAGAGAAGCCAATGATATTGCATCAGATATTTTATCGCATGCCCCTCAAGCCAGAGATGATTTTTTCATCGTACCAGCGATCATCGAATAAGCCCATCATATGTTAAAGATCTATGGTATCAAAAACTGTGACAGTGTCAGAAAAGCGATCAAATATCTCAAATCCCATAATATCGACCACGAATTCATAGATTTTCGTGAAACTCCCGTAGATCAACACACCATAACTACTTGGCTTAAACATACTGATATAAATACCCTTTTCAATTCCAGGGGAACTACTTACAGGACATTGAAACTAAAAGAACTCTCTCTCAATGACAAAGATAAGCAAGCCTGGCTTGCAAAAGAGAATATGCTCATCAAAAGACCAGTGATCGAGTTTGATAACAAGGTGATAGTTGGGTATAATGAGTCTCAATATCTAGAAAACATACACTAAAATAAAGGATAATCATGGCTGCTTTTGACATAAAAAAACTGCTTCAAAGTGTTGTGACACACGGTGCATCTGACCTTCACCTTGTAAGTCGTACTGAACCTCAAATAAGACTTGACGGTGTACTCAAACCTGTAAACCTTCCAAAATTGACCGGAGATGACATTGAAGAGATGTGTTACTCGCTCATCACTGAAAAACAAAAACAGCATTTTGAAGAATATGATGAACTTGACTTTGCACTTTTGCTTCCTGGGATAGGACGTTTCAGGGCGAATTATTATCGTACCTTGGGTGATACCGCAGCTGCATTCAGAATCATTCCTATTAATGTTCCTTCTCTTGATGATCTTGGTGCTCCAGAAGTGTATAAAAAGATCATTAAAAGAGAAAAAGGGCTTATCCTTGTAACCGGACCGACGGGTTCAGGTAAATCAACAACGCTTGCAGCAATGCTCAATGAGATCAACCTTCATGAACAAAAACATATTGTTACCGTTGAAGATCCTGTGGAATTTATCCATGAGAATAAAAAATGTGTTTTCTCACATAGAGGTGTAGGTGAAGATACATCTTCTTTTGCCGTGGCGCTTAAATATGCGATGCGTCAGGACCCGGATATCATACTTATCGGGGAGATGAGGGATAAAGAGACGATTGAAGCAGCGCTTACTGCGGCTGAAACCGGTCACCTTGTATTCGGTACACTTCACACCTCTTCAGCACCGGGGACCATCAACCGTATCATTGACGTATTTACGGGAGATGAACAACCACAGATCAGAGCCATGATCTCTTCATCATTGGTTGCCGTTATCGCACAGGCACTACTTCCTAAGCTGGGCGGTGGACGTGTGGCTGCATCAGAGATCCTTATAACCAACCACGCGATCTCAAACCTTATCCGTGAAGATAAAGTACACCAGATCTATTCGCAAATGCAGCTTGGTCAAGAAGGTTCAGGTATGCAAACACAGACCCAGGCACTGCTTAAATTCCTCAGAGACGGTAAGATAAGCCGTGATGTGGCGATGCAATACGCAAATAGACCTTCCGAACTTTCTGGGAAAATTTGATCAGTGTCAAGCTGAACGGAAAATATCTCTAAAAACATTTTTAGAGATATATAGATACAATACGCAACAAGTAAATAGTAATAGCAAGGGATAACATTATGGAAAACTTTTCAATGATGGAGTTTAATTATTTTGATGTAACCATTTCCGCCATCATCATAATCTTGGGTATAAAAGGTTTTATGCAAGGATTCATTAAAGAGATATTCGGTCTTCTTGGACTGGTAGGTGGTGTATATTTCGCTTCCAGACTTTCTGACAAAGCTGCTGCATTTATTGATACCAACTTTTTGCATTTGGAAAATGCATCCTTATTAAAACTTATCGGTTTCCTTGCTATTCTCATCATTATCTGGACCATTGCTACTCTAGTCGGCTCACTACTTTCCAAACTCACCAGTGAAAGCGGTTTGGGTTTTCTCAATCGTCTCTTTGGTTTCATTGCAGGAGGAGGAAAATATTTTCTTATTTTTGCACTGATCGTGACAGCTTTATCGAATGTAACACTTGTAAAAGACAACTTGGAAAAATACGTAAATGACTCTATGCTTTACCCTTACCTTAAAGAGGCAGGTTCCTACCTCATCAATCTTGATACTTCTGCGATGGGTCTGACCGTATCCAACAGTACAGAAGTTGTCAAGGAAGTAAACGCTTCAGTAGACTTGAATACTTCACTTAAAGAGACGAATACCTCTGCGGTACAATAGGGTTGCACATGATCGAATATTCTCTCCTATTGGAAAAATTCCAGGCACTTCTGAAAGAAAACGCACTGAAGTTTACTAAACAAAGAGAGCTTGTCCTCAAGTTCCTTTACGAAAATAAAGGACACTTTACACCTGAGGATATCTATACCCTCCTCAAAGAGCAATATCCTGATGTCAATATAGGTATTGCAACCGTATATCGCACACTTACTTTGCTGGAGACATCACAGATAGCCAGTTCTATCTCGTTTGGTGTACAGGGGAAAAAGTATGAACTGGGACTTAAAAAGCACCATGACCATCTCATCTGTACGAAGTGTGGTAATATCATAGAATTTTTCGATGAAACCATTGAAAAAAAACAAGAAGAGATAGACAAAAAATTCAACTTTAAAATGACCGACCATACGATGAAGATCACCGGTCTTTGTGAAAAGTGTCAATAGCCTGACATAATAGGCTAAAACAAAATGTATTGAATGAGACTGTGACATACTACAATCTTATAACATCTAAACAATCAGATCAAAAACAGGAGACAGCTTGATATTTGACAATCAATATATTCAAGAACGTATTAAAAAAACCCAGACACTAAGAGATAAAGGGATCAACCCTTACCCTAACCAAGTACAAAAAGGTACACCTTCTGCAACATTTCTAAACGAGTGTGCCTATGTACAGGACCTAGCTGTAAATGAAGGAGAAATGAAGCAGGATAAATCCAAATCTTTTACACTTACAGGACGTATCAAGTTTGTACGTATCATGGGAAAAGCAGCCTTTGCCAAAATTGAAGACAGTGATGGACTGGTACAACTCTACTTTAATCGTGATGATCTGCCTGAAGGCTACTACAATGATGTAGTCAAAAAACTCTTTGAAGTAGGAGATATCATCGAAGCGAAGGGCTACCCTTTTGTCACAGGTACAGGTGAGCTTACCCTGCACTGTCTTGAAGTGAACCTCATCACAAAAGCGATCTCTCCACTGCCTGAGAAGTTCCACGGTATCCAGGATCAAGAGATCAAATACCGTCAACGTTACCTAGATATGATCATGGATGCTACGGTAAAAGACCGTTTTGTACTTCGTTCCAAGATCGTATCTGCCATCCGTAGATTCTTTGAAGATAAAGGTTTCCTCGAAGTTGAAACCCCTATGATGCACCCGATCCCTGGTGGGGCAAATGCGAAGCCGTTCATCACACATCATAATGCATTGGGTGTAGACAGATACCTCAGAATCGCACCTGAGCTTTACCTCAAAAAGCTCATTGTAGGCGGTATGGAAGCTGTCTTTGAGATAAACAGAAACTTTAGAAATGAGGGAATTGATGCAACACATAATCCTGAGTTTACCTCTATCGAGTTCTACTGGGCATACAAAACATACATCGAACTTATGGAGATCACAGAAGAGCTTTTTGATTATCTCTTTGATTCACTCAAATTAGAACGTACACTCCCATACGGAGATATGGAGATCAATTTTGCTACTCCGTTTGCCAAAGTTTCATGGGTAGACTCTATCGTAGAGATCGGTGGTGTACCAAGAGAAGTTGTAGAAAACAGAGATGCAGGACTTGCATATCTCAAAGAACGTAATCTCAAAGTAGATGAAAACTGGACATTAGGGTATGTACAGGCTGAGCTCTTTGATGAATTTGTAGAAAGAAAGCTCATCAACCCTACTTTCATTACGGACTACCCTGTAGACATCTCTCCGCTTGCAAGAAGAAGTGACACCAACCCTGAAGTAACAGAGCGTTTTGAACTCTTTATGGCTGGTAAAGAGATTGCCAATGGTTTCTCTGAGCTCAATGACCCTATCGACCAGTATGAGAGATTTATGGGACAGGTAAGTGCCAAAGAGGCCACAGGTGATGATGAAGCGATGCATATGGATACAGACTTCGTACGTGCACTCAGCTACGGTATGACACCAACTGCGGGTGAAGGTATCGGTATCGACAGACTTGTGATGATGCTGACTAACCAACACACTATCCGTGATGTGCTGCTGTTCCCTGCTATGAGACCCGAAGCCGTACTGGAAGTACCTTCTGTAAACCCTGAAGAACAATGTAAAAAATGCGGATACGACGTCATCGAAGAACTTAAACCTGCCAAAAAAGGTAAAGGAATGTTCTGTAAAGATGTCTCTGCATGTAATCAGAGAATTTCCGAGAGATCATAACTTTCAAATCACTCTCTTTCACTCCCTATAGCCAATTTAAAAACCTTATAAATTTATATATTTTATAAGGTTTTATCACCGTAAGAATTTTTCAGTTTTTTGAGTAAAAGGGACCCAAATAGTCTGTACTAGAGTAAAAAATCGGAACAAATTTGGGCCAAAAAAATTAGACCCGCGGGGAAACTATAGTAAATTTAAAGCCTTGTAGATTATAGATCTACAGATGCAGTCCATATGCCATGTAAATTACAGCCTGCTTTTGATGTAAGCTTTTTCACACCTTCAAGTTTTACAGCAAATGCTGTTGCACCTCTTGAAATATCTGCTTCAAGTACATTTTTACCTACAAGTTTATCATCAGCATAGAGTTCTATAAAATCTATCCAATGATCTGGTGTACTTGGGTGAATAATGTCATTTTGTCCAACGATTATCTCAACCATTGTATAGCCTTTGTCGTCTTTGCCTTTAACGATAATCTCTGGCATATGTTTAAGTTCAAAGTCATTAGGTTTTGAAGATTCTTGTGGTTTCATATCCATACGATTCATCGGTGGTGTTGTAGCAGTAATTTCAGTTGCATTTGCAGAAACTGCAGCTGTAGCTATAGTAATACCTGCTACTTTAATTGCATTTCTTCTATTCATGGTCATATTCCTTTAATAGCGTATTTTATAAGATTTAGTATTTAGTATGTTAAAAAGTCTAAAGAGGGGTTTAAGCAGTATAAGACAAAGAAGATAGGTTCTTCTTTGCCCTTTTAAGTTGACCCTTAAATATTAATCAACATATGGATCTTCAAAATCTCTTATCGATCTAGATGCATTTTCTAAGACTCTTTCCAGTGTAGTAGCCTCTGAAACAGCAGTAGCTACTTTTTTAGTCTTGGTCTCTTGATATTTTTCTTCTGTAAACTCACCTATTCCAGGTCCTTCCATATCATAATCCATTGCCACTAAATGCCTATCAAGTGCTTCTGCTGCACTATATGCGTTTGCCGCTGTTAAACCCAGTCCTAATGTCAGTATTCCTGTGAAAATTAAATTTTTCATTATTGTATTCTCCTAATTATGTATTTGTTTTTAAATTATTTTTGTATTGGTTAAATATGTATACATACAATCACACCGGTACATACCAATGAATGTTGATAGTATGATTGTGTTCTAAGAGAATTTGGGAGGTTCGAAAATATCGTTGATATAAAGTTGTTTTACAAGTGGATTTGAACAATAAAAGCCTGTAAACACTTTTGTGTTTTTAAGATAAAGTTCTAAGATAGCAAATACCAAATTTTCATCTGATATTTTTTCTTCTTCCAATGAAATTTCAACTTGTGTTTGGGAAGTACTATCCATCAACTTAGGTGAAGAAATGTCAAACGACATGGCAGTCAACATAACAACGATAAGTGATAAAATGTATAATCTGTTCAACTTCATGAGACGCAGATTATCAAACTTCATATAACGTGTCAATATAATTTAGATTATTTTGTTTTATGAAAAAATGTATATGTTACTTTTTTACTCAATTATTATCTATATTAATAATATATATTATACTAGATTATTAAAATTTACTAAAAATTATCAATTTAGACCTCTGCTCTTCTTTATAGAGATCAAATTTTAAGTTTAAATATTTGGTTCTTTTTTTAAAATTCTATCATGAAGAGGAAATTCGAACAGCTTTAGATTATTGGAGAGTATTAAAGCCAATAAAATAGTCAAATCAACTAAAAACCTTATAATCTAACATATTTTATAACGTTTCTCGCAACAGCGATGTTTGCAAGGCATAAATCTTCACTATTCAAAAGAAAACCTTATAAAATGTTCTATATCAGCATGTTTTATAATTAAAACTATTATAGAAAACATAAACTGATAATTTTTACTCGTTCCCATCGGGGACGATAGGAATGAGTATAAGATTAAAACCTAGGAGATCACTTCAACGATCTTTTCAATAGGCATCTGTGCCAATACACGGCTGTCAAAACTTTCAAAGCTTTCATTTTCCAAGCGTTCATCCCGGTAGTACAACATAAGCTGCTTTACTTTTTGCTGGGCTACTTTCATAGGAAGTGCTTTAAAGAGTTGTCTGGCCTCTTTTGCCTCTTCGGTTGCCTTTCCCCCAATAAATATATGTACGCCGTCTACATTGTTTCCTTCTTCATCTTTAGCTTTACATCCTTCAAAGCCGATATCAGCAACGCCATGGATTCCACAGCCTTTAGGACAGGCACTCCAGTACATTCTCACTTTTCCACCGGCGATCGGCACCTCTTTTTGTAAGAAATTGGCCATTGCTATGGCATCAGGCTTATTGGGGATGACACCAAATGCACATGTTGCTGTTCCCGCACAGGCTATCTGGTGGTTGAAGTAGGTGTTATGATACCTCTTGTAGATATCAAAGAGCATCGACGCTTTAACACCTTTTACCTTGTCAGAAGAGGTGATGATATAGAGACTCTGTTCTACACTCAACCTGATCTCACCATCTGCCTCTTTGGCGATCTTTGCCACCTCAATAAGGCTTTCCCCCGTAAAGATACCACTTGGGATACTGAAGTGTACAGCCGTAAGACCATTGCCCAACTCCAGATGGCCATTCTCATCAAGCATGAACTCCTCTTTTGCAACTATCTCACCGCTGCTTTCATACGCTTTTTCACTGAAAACTTTGATCGCCTCTACAAAAGTATCCATACCTACCTCTTCAAGCAGGAAATGGAGTCTGTTTTTGTTGCGGTTGTCTCTGAACCCATACTTTTTAAATAGATTGATCACTGCATTAAAGACTGTTTTTACTTCATTTTGTTTCACAAATAGACCGGTATCTTGTGCCTGTATACCGACT
>DATCTA010000118.1:0-2294 GCA_036568165.1 Sulfurovum sp. | reverse complement strand
CTAAAAGGTTTATCGCTTATGCTACTAAGTTTTTTGACATCTATATCTTTTTCTATCACCCCCTCAAGCCATGCCATAGCAGCTACATGGGTTTGAGAATCAGGCGCCATGAAGTAAGGAAGCCCATGCAGATAGAGACTGTTTTCTCCAAGGCTCTCTCCATGGTCACTTATATAGAGCATTGCTGTTGCATGATCATTGGAATAGTGCTTGAGAAAATGGATCACTTTTGAAAGAAAATAGTCTGTATAGAGTATGGCATTATCATAGGCATTGGAGATCGATTCAGGACTGCACTCTTCAAGTTGGTTTGTCTTGCATACCGGTGTGAACTTTTCAAATTCTTTAGGGTAGCGTTTGTAATATGCTGGTCCATGGTTCCCCATCATATGAAGAACAATGAGTATATCTTTCCCTTTGTTATGTTTGATATAAGCATCTAAACCTGCCAGCATCCCTTCATCACGGCACTCATGACAAGCTTCATCATAGACAGGGTTTTTATCTGTTGTCCTGAAATTTTCATAATCTACACGAAGTGCCACACCTTTTGAGTCTGAGTTATTGTCTCTCCATAAGACTTTGATCTCATTGGTGTGTACCAGCACATCAAGTACGTTTTCCGTTGAGATCCCTTTATCATAATTATACTTCTCTTTACCGAACATAGAGAACATACAGGGTACAGAAACGGCTGTAGATGTACCGCATGATGAGACATTGGAAAAATTGATCAGATTCTTTTCCTGCTTTAAAAGAGGGTTTGTCTCTCGTTCATAGCCGTTTAGTGAAAACCTGTCTGCACGTGCAGCTTCACCGACAACGAGTATGACCAGCTCTTTTTCTTCATCTTCTTCTGCAGTACTGATATGGGCATCGTTTCCGATAGCCTCTACAATAACAGGACCACTTTTGACAGTCTGTTTGGCATATTTTCCAATGCTGTAAATCCAATACATTGGATTGGTATGATATCGCAAAGGCTTATGCTCACGGAAAAAAGAAGTATAGAACTGGCTGAATGAAAGCAAAAAGAAACCGATAACACCCAGTGAGATAAGAATGATTTTGATCTTCATCCATAACTCTTTGCGATTTGAGAGATATTTGATAGGTTTTTTATAGACATATATCGAAGGAAGGATCCCAAGGAACAGTACATATAAAATGAGTTTGAAACTGAAAAGGTCCATTGATTCATTCACGTCTGTCTGTAAGGTATTTTGGATCATTCCAGCATCGATAACGACATGATAGGTACCCATAAAATAGCTGGTGAATGAGGAGACAAGCAACGTAATGATAAGAAGAGGTTTTGTTGTATACTTTGAACTAAACAGTGTAAAGAGCAGTGTGATCACTGATGTCAAGATGAAGAACAAAGAAAGTATATAAAAAAAGTTCGTAAATGAAAGAGGATAAACATCTATAACATTGTAAAAAAAAGTGGTGTTGCCAAAGAGTGCAAAAAAGAGTGATACAAGGATAATGAGATGGTATTGTGTGATATGTTTATGAAGGAATTTTTGTAAAAAGGTCATTTGTTGCTTTCAAACTTGGAATTAAAATCCAACACAATACATGATGAACATTAATCAATAAATAATCATCAATAAATGATCTTATTAATGTTCGATTTTTTAGGTTTTATAATGAAAATTATTAAAGAAAAAAGAACTAGTAGGTCGCTTTGATACGCAAATAATAGGTATTGCCGTAGATGCTTCCAAATTCGCTTTGATCATCTCCAGAATAGATCATTGCGCCAAGGGCGATGGATGCATCATCACTCAGACTGTACTCAACGACTGGTGATATGAAACTGCTTTGGTCATCAAGATTGTAGATCATGCTCATTGCACCGTTGATGAGCAGGGTAAAGTCATAATGTGCTGAAGCCCCGAGATAATCTGAAGAGATATGGCGGTTGTTGCTTAGAGAGCTGTTTTGAAGAAGCAGTATCTCATCAGTACTGTAGGTCTTTGAAGAGTGAAGCCATTCGCCCATGACGGTTACTCCATTGACAAAACCATAGTCTGCTCCCAGTATCATCTGGTAGAACTCTTTATCTAAAAGTTTGTCGTTATAGTAACCGCCTTCGCTTCGCCACTCTATACCGGTGTCAAAAAGGTTTCCTTCGATCTCATAGGCGACCATCTCGGCATCATCGCCAGAGTAGAGATCAAGCGCGATATCTCCTATACTTACATTGGTTTTGATACGCCCGGCATATTTGTAGCTGTGATCATGACGCTTAGCAACGACACCCATGATCTCGCTGAGTTCTCCAAAGG
>DATCTA010000117.1:0-5086 GCA_036568165.1 Sulfurovum sp. | reverse complement strand
CTCATGTCCTATAGAAGGTTTTGAAAAAGAGAATGTCGAAAAAGTTCTAGAGTTGGATACAAATAAATACCAGGTAGCCGTTATCGTACCGTTTGGCTACAGGCTCAATGAACAATCGACACAATTAAGACTTCCTTTTGATGAAGTGGTTGAATTTATAAGGTAGAAAAGATGCTTATAGATTTTCAAGAGAAGACACCAACTGAGCGCTACTTTCTCATGGCAAGCAGTATCATTCCACGTCCTATAGCCTGGATACTTACAGAGGGTGAGGTACTGAACATTGCACCTTTTTCCTATTTTGCCCCGCTCTCTTCCCAGCCTGCAACCCTCATGGTTTCCATAGGACATCGTCCTGATGCAACACCTAAAGACACACTTAGAAATCTCAGGGAGCGTAAAAAGTGTGTGGTCTCTATCGTCGATGAAGATCATTTTGAAGCAATGCATATGAGCTCAAAAAGCTTGGATGCTTCGCAAAGTGAACTGGAGGTATTTGACATCCCTGTTCAAAAGTGTATTGAAGGTTTTCCGCCTATGCCCCAGGGCATTAAAGTAGCATATTTCTGTGAATATCTACAGGAGGTGGATCTAAAAGGAAGTGCAACGATCCCTGTGATCCTGGAGATCAAACATCTTTATCTTGACAATGAGATCATCACCGATAAAGAGAAGATCACTATAGAGTTTTCAAGTATTGCAAGAACGAGTCGAGAATATGCAAGTTTAAATAAAAATATTCCGACGCCTAAAATACCCTAAAGCTTTGACAAAACAACATTAAGAAACGTATAAAAGAAACTGTTATAATTCTTTAAATACTTTACTAGAAAAGGTTGTTTTTTGAAAAAGATCATATTTTTTCTCTTTATATTATTGACATCATCACTTTTTTCATCTGATCTCCTAAATAATTTCATCGATGAACAGGTCAACATAGAGCGCCAACTACTTGATCAAAACATCTCATTGAATGAGAGGATCAAGATCAAAGAGGAACAGGCGAACAGATATAAAGAGTTCCTTTTACAGTATGCTGCAAATAAAGAAGAGTATCTGCAACAGAATGATCCATACAAAAATGAAATAAGCAAACTGCAGCTTCGTCTCAACAGTAATAAACACAAAAATAATGTCAATGCTGTGATGAGGGATGAACTTCTCATCAAAAGCTATCAACTGAGAAGAGGCATTAGAGAAGCCTTTCATGAAGTGATGCTTTTGACGGAAAGTGAATCAAAATCATTTTTTAAAGATAAGATCGATGAAACACTTATAAAATATTTTTCAAAATATACTCCATTGGATAAAGAAAAATATATTTCACCTGATCAAGATCAATCAAGCCCAATTGTTCAATCTTTGAATGCTGCTATTCAAGATCTTGAATATATCGAGAGTGTTGCCAACACCTTCAGTGCTGAGCTTGTAGCGAACAGTTCTTACGTCTATCGTGCCGGTCGTCTTTCCCAATCAAATTTTTATTCTTTTCTGAAGAAGGTCAACAGTTCTTCTTTTGGAGGAAAGATCAATATTTATCTTTCTAAGTATCATTTGGATCTAGCCAATGTACTCTTTGTGATCTCGATTATTATATTGATAGTGATCACTCATTTGATCCTCCGCTTCATCGTAGACCGCACACTCAAATATTATCGTTTTAAGGAAGATGATATTGAGTATATCCATACGCACATTACAAAACTCTTTAAGCTCATCACAACACTATTGATCATTCATTTGATCATTGTCGCATACTTGGGTCTTGATATCACCAGTATGAATATCAGCAAACTTTTTTCTATTGTATATGTTATTCTTTTCACTTTAGTACTCTATAGAATAACCAATACGATAGCATATCTTAAAATGGAAAGTATTAGAAGTAGTAAACTACTAGCAAATGAAGTTATAAACCTTACTATTAAAGTGATTAACACTCTACTCATTCTCATGGCGATCATTGCTATCTTAAAAATAATAGGTGTAAATCTGACTGCACTTCTTTCAGGTCTGGGAATTGCAGGTGCAGCTGTGGCATTTGCCGCCAAAGACAGTATTGCCAATGTCTTTGGTTCAATCTCTATCCTTTTGGGTGATGTTTTCAAACAGGGCGACTGGATCGAAACAAAAGATATAAACGGTACTGTTGTTGAGATAGGTTTGCGAGCTTCAACCATACGTACCTTTGATAATGCTCTTATCTCTATACCAAATTTTGAACTGGCAAACAGCGGTGTTAAGAATTGGAGTAGACGTAGCATCGGTCGGCGTATCAAGATGAATATCGGAGTCACCTACGAGTCAGATTTTAATGATATACGCAACGCCATTGAAGATATAAGAACAATGCTAAAGGAACATCCCGGTATTGCAAATGAAGCGACAACATTTCTGCACACACATCGTCAAGCAAAATTGGTTTCCATGGAGGATTATAAAGGGATCAAACGCAACACTTTGGTCTATCTGGATGAATTTGCTGATTCAAGTATCAATATTCTTGTCTACTGCTTTTCCCGTTCTGTAGTATGGCATGAATGGCTTGAAGTAAAAGAGGATGTCATGTTCAAAATTGCCGAGATACTAAAAAAGAATAATCTTGAGTTTGCCTATCCGACATTGAAACTTCATCACGCAGATAAAGAGAAGACACCAGATACAAACAGTTCAAATGAATAGTCTATGAAGGGTTTATTGTTGCTGCTAAACCCTTTTTCACACTCTTTTTTGTCTGAAGGATCTTCTCTCTAAATAGTTTTAATTCACGAATGAACCTGATCCTGTCAAACTCCCGATTAGTTTCTACCATACGCTCATCAAGCTCTTTTAATACCTCTGCAAATGAAGGATATATTGTTTCAATGGCTCTTATTCCGCCTCTGGCCAATTCAGGATCAATAGACAAAAGCCAAAGATAATACTGTCTGTCTATTGCAATGAGGTCATCCGATTTGACAGAGGTGACTAAATGCTCAAATATACCTGCTTCACTCTGTTCATACTTGCGCTTACGCTCTTGTGTATAGTGACGTATTTTAGATGCAAAAACAATATACAATCCCAGAATGAAAACAAATACCGCTATAACATAAAGTAAAAGCTGTTTTTGTTGTGCTTTTTTGGCATCTATGGCGATTTGTGGATCTGGTGATATCTCATACTGCATAGCAGGGATCTTTTCGACACTTAACGTTTTACTCTTGCTGTCATACCACAGTATCTCCTGTGCGCTCAGGGTTACATTTCCTTCCATACTTGCAACAAAGGTGAAACGGTCCGTCCTGGAAACATCGTATGTTCCTTTCAAACCACTCTCAAGCAGTGGTTCTTTTCCATAGACCCGTAAAAATTCATTCGATCTGTAAACAACAGGTGTTAATAGCAGATCAGGAACACCATAAGCCTTTTGAGTTACACTTATTTCAACGGCATCTCCTACTATTAGCTTCTTAAACTCTGGTTTTATTTTGGTAGTCAATTTGAAGTTATCCGTGACCAAAACAAACTGGTCTTTACTCACTCCTTCAGGTACTTTCACATCAAATGACACAGCATCACTTTGAAGCATGAATTCTTTGATGGGTTGTCCATATCCCATAGAGGCGGTAAAAGAGACTTGGATAGAAGGTATCTCTACTTTTCCGGCTTTGAGTGCATATATTTCATAATCATAATGCACCATCTGCCAATCTTCACCGTCGATCTCCTCACGTCCAAGATAAGAAGCACTTTTAGGCTCTTGGACTATATATTTATCTGATGGAGGAAAAGTGATCTTGGCATTTGTGATACTGAATGCACTGGAGAGCAACTCAACAGCAACAGTGGTCTTTTGAGAAGTATAGATCTCATCCTGTGAGGGTATGAATACGCGTATGTTCCCTTCAATGGCAAAGAGATTGAGCGTCAAAAAGAGAAATAGCAATAGGTATTTGAGGAGATATTTACTTTGCATCATCACGCTCTTTCATCTGGTACTGATACCTGAATTTGTTCTTTAAAAAATCTTTAGGGCCTGTCTGGAGTCTATCCAGCCAGTTGGGATTGCCCTGTCCCATCTCTTTTTGGGCACTTCTATCGTCATCCACTCCTTTACCTTCCATGTTATCATAAACGATCTCATCTGCACCCATCATCCCTACGCCCTGCTGACCGTCATTTTCAGGCTCTTTTAGGAACTTTCTTGCTTTTGCCACTCTGAGGTTCTCTTGTGCCTCTTTAAAGTTTGGATCGATCTTCAATGCTCTCTCGTAGGCCTTTATAGCATTGTCATACTCTCCGAGCATCACAAAAACATTGCCTAGATTATAGGTATCCTCTTTTGTTGTAAGATTCTGATACACGGATTTCGCTTTTTTAAACTCTGCATTTTTATAGTATGATGCCCCCTTGAACGACAGATTCCCAAAATTCTGTGCAGCAACAGCATAGTTCTTTTTTACATACTGTTTATACCCTGATTGGTCTGGGGTGATAAAGAGCCTGTTTAATCCATCTTCATAAAAGAAAATGACCCAAACCAATGAAAGTGCCAAAGTCAACCCAAATGGCATTAGTGAAAGATTGTTTTTAATACGCTTCATCATGAGCGTCTCCACAGTTCAGCTATAAACCCCTGCCTAGACCATAACAGCATCAACACAAAGATAAGCGGGACCAACAGGTATCCTCCGTCTTCATATTGGGTATTGTCATCTTGAGCAGCTGTTTTAAAGTGTTTATCTATCAAAAAAGAGACTCTGTTCACATCACTGTCATCTCTGCTGTGCACTATGTAGCTTGCCCCCAACAATGAAGCTGAACTTTCAAAATCATCTTTATTTGAAAGTTCATCAGAGGCTATTTCCCAAAGGATGACATTATTGGAAGCAGAAAAATCCTTTTCCTTTGCCAGTTTTACCAAAGAAGGAGAAACTGTATCGCTCAATACGATCACTGTCGCTCCTTTGGTATCAAGCTCTTTTTGTGCCAATTTCAATGCCTCATATATGTTATCTCCTGCCAAAGGCATGATGTCTGGACTTAATGCCTGGGCAAACGTTTGAAGGACACTGTGGTCTTTTGTCAACGGCAAAACCAAATG
>DATCTA010000116.1:0-2188 GCA_036568165.1 Sulfurovum sp. | reverse complement strand
AGGAGTTTAACCCGATGAACTCCATTCTATCCCTGAGCGGTGCCGGGATACGCCCCACGTCATTTGCTGTAGCGATAAAGATCGCTTTACTCAGGTCAATATTGAAATTGAGATAATAGTCTCTATATTTACTGTTCTGTTCAGGATCAAGGATCTCAAGTAGTGCTGCAGTAGGATCACCTCTCATGCTGCGTCCGACTTTGTCGATCTCATCCAGAACGATCACAGGGTCCATACTTTTTGCCTCAATAAGCCCCTGTACAAGACGTCCAGGCATTGCCCCTACATAAGTTCTTCTATGTCCCCTAAGTTCATTGACATCCTCAAGTCCGCCCAGTGCCATACGGACAAGCGGTCTCCCCAAAGCCGTTGCAATGGAGTTGGCAAGTGATGTTTTACCCACACCCGGAGGTCCTGCAAAACAGAGTATGACACCGCCAGTCTCTTTTTGTTTAATGCCTCTGAGCTCTGCAAGTTCACGTACCGAAAAGAACTCCACGATACGCTCTTTTGGCTTTTCAAGTGAGTAATGGTCCTTATCGAGCTCAAGTGAAACATCTTTCACGCTCAGATTTTTCTTTGTCATCTTTCCAAAAGGAAGCTCAAGTACCCACTCTAGATAACTCTGCAGAACATTGGCATCTGCAGAATCAGGATGCATACGTGCAAAACGGTCCAACTGTTTGCTGATTTCTTTGAATGCATCTTCATGCATGTGCGGTTTGAGTGCAGCCACTTTTTCTCTAAAATTGGCTATCTCCTCTTCTCTTTGCGTATCCATACCAAGCTCACGCTGTATCTCTTTAAGCTGCTCTTTTAAAAAGTACTCTTTATTGGTCTGTTCGATCTTGGTATGCACTTTTGTACGTATTTCACGCTGCACTTTTGCCGATTCAATCTCAGAAGTAATGATATCTATAAGGCCAAGCAGACGCTTTTCGATATTCATTTCTATGTAAAGAACATAGGCTACTTCTTTATCGAGCTTCAACATGGATGAAACAAGATCGGCAATACGGTTTGGTTCATCGTTCTCCTCTATCGTACGGACTAGATCCGCAGGGATCTGGCTGTTCAAAGAAGAGAGTTTTTTCACTTTATCACGGAGTATCTCCATCAAAGCATCTGCTTTGAGTTTATTGTAACTCTCTAAAGATACTACATCTATAACTGCTTGGTTATATTTACCCTCTTTTGCTTCGATGATCTTTCCGCGTGACAACCCTTGGAAAAGTATCTTCACCCTGCCATCAGGTATATGCACCTTTCGCATGATAGAACCGATCACCCCTACCTGGTACATAGAATCAAAATCACGTTTACCCTCTTTCCCCGGCATAGAAGATGTCACAAAGAGCAGAGAGTTGTTTTCCATTGCAGCTGCTGCTGCATCTATATCTTTTTGATCTGTTAAAAAGATCGGGCTTATCATAAACGGGTAAAGGAAAAGTTCATCTTCTACCACGATAGGCAATGTTGTGGGGAATGCATCATAATCACTCAGTTGCACTGTTGCTCCTTTAAAAATATTATATTTTGTTTTTTAATTGTTTATAGAGCGGGTACTTATGTACCCAAAAAATATCTTATACACTAAGTATCTGAAAGTTAGTCAAAAATATACCCTACGATACCTTTTTCAGGCGGAGTTATATCAGCCATCTCTACCACAGAACCCTTATTCTTGTCTCTATAGATCTTCGCTGCATCAGGTTTTCCTGTACGATCGTAGAGTGCTGCGATATTTTCATTGAGCAGATATAAGCTCATATGCAATCTTATCAGCATAGTGTTAACAAGCGGTGCATAGTCTGACCCCGGATAACGATTGATGTATATTTTGGCTTTGGAGATACTGTCCATAATGAGCTTTTGGTCCTTATAGACATCCTTCACACCCAAAAATGAAGCTTTAAGTTTCATAAAGTCGGTATATTCCTGACTTTGGTGCTCACCAAAACGTTTGTTATACTCATCCAGATAATAATTTGCAAGCAGGTACTCTTCCTCATTCATGTGTGCATGAGCAAGCATCATGATCGCCGTTGGCATAAACGGTGAACGGATGTGCTCACTCTTCAAAGAGATAAAATACGAATCTGCCTTATCCAGGTTACCATGGCTTATGCTGTTGGCTATTTGCTGATACCAATACAATGCGGGTTTGTTGAATTCAACAACCTCATCC
>DATCTA010000115.1:0-6363 GCA_036568165.1 Sulfurovum sp. | reverse complement strand
ACAACACAATTCATCAGTATCTTTTAATGTACTTGATCCTGATCTCAAGAACGGTTATGCAGGTAATGAAGTATGTATCAATGACACAATATTTATCTACAGAAGCTATAAAGCATGGACAGACCTGGCAGAACTTCTTTTATGTAAAATGATGACACCCAAAGAAGCCAAGTTCCCATACATTACACTCCGATTTGAAAAACTAAAAACAGAGGATTCCTTTCATCGGCAAACGGATGTTTCAAAAGAAGAGAAATATGGTGTGCATTCCCCGTTTTTTCAGATAAACAAGATGGAAGAACCTGCTTTCCTGTACTACTATAAACAAGCACTGGAGAATGTAAAACTGAGTGAACGAACTTCTGTCTTAAATCTCGGGATCAATACAGCTGACGAGTTTCAAATCATCAAAAACAGTTTAGATGAAAAAACCTTTTCAAATATGAATCTCGTAGGTATTGATCACTCAAAGACGGCTATAGATCATGCCAAAAGACGTTTTCCTGAAGAGAATATCACTTTTCATGCACATGACATCAATGATCTGGACACTCTGAATCTAAAAAAGTTCGATCTTCTTATCAGCATAGGAACACTTCAAAGCCCCGGTATCGACTTTAAACCTTTTTTTATGTCGCTGGTTCAAAACTATCTGGAAAAGAATGCTGCCATCATCCTGGGTTTTCCAAACTGCAGATGGATAGGGGGAGAGATGGTCTATGGTGCCAAAGCACCCAATTATGCCATGAGCGAAATGTCACTGCTTTATAACGATGTGATCTTTTGTAAAAAATATCTGCAGCAGCATAAATACAGAGTAACACTTACAGGCAAATACTATATCTTTCTAACGGCTACTAAGATAAGTTAAAGCTAATCAAGTCATAATCCAAACAAACAAATACATGTAAAGGATGATGATGAAAACTTCACTTTTATTGATATCACTGCTTGGTACATCTCTCATAGGGGCTGCTGAAAAGACGGACGATGCACAGATGCAGATCAAACAAGAGGGTATACAATATATTAAAATGTTAGGCGGTACACTCAAGAGTCAACTTCAAACACATATGCAGGCAGACAAAACCGGTCTTTCTGCGATAGGTTTCTGCTCTGCAAGAGCCGAAGAAATCACAAAAGAGGTCAATGAGAAACTTCCTGAACATGCATCAGTAAGAAGAACGGCACTGCACATAAGAAATGTAAAAAACAAACCTGATCCTCTAGATATAGAAGTCATGAAAGCTTATGAGAAAAGTATCGCAGACAATACATTTCAGCCAAATAATATAAAAATGATAAAAGATGTAGATACAACAAGGATCTATAAACCCCTTGTTACACAGGGAGTATGTCTAAAATGTCATGGCAGCAATATTAATAAAGATATTCAGGAGATCATTACCGCTCATTATCCAAAAGATGAAGCTATGGGGTTCAAAGAGGGATCGCTTAGAGGTGTGATCGTAGCAGAAATTAAAAAGTAGATATTTTCATTAAATTCTTTTTTGTACAACTAAGTCCTTTTGTTACATCAATGTTACATCTATTTGCTATAGTATGTCAATTGAATACAAAAGAGGGGAGTACTAATGAAAAGGATGCTGATCAGACTTGTAAGAATAGACAATTGGGAAAAACAAGAAAAATCATTTGTCATAGCTATGATGCTGATGGTTGTATTTAACTTTGCCCTAGTAGTTTTTATGCTGAACAAATAAAAAAATGAAGTAATTTTTCAGGGGTATTTATATATAGTCCTGAATGTTCTTAACACAAGTTGAGTGTGATAAGGAAGGGAAAAGAGATTATCTCTTTCCGCCGCCACCTCCTTTGCCACCTTTCATACCGCTTCCTCCGCCTTTACCGCCTTTCATACCGGCTCCACCTCTGCTACCTTGACCCTGTCCTGACATATTTCCTTGACCTTGGCCTTGTCCTGACATATTTCCTTGACCTTTACCTTGCCCCTGACCGGACATACTTCCTTGGCCTTTTCCTTGTCCTGTACCTAGATTATTTCCATTACCTTGCATGTTGCTGTTTGTTCCCTGGTATTTGTTCTGATGCAGATACTTATGTTTATATTGTTTCTTTCCGCCCGTCCCTGTACCGTCCATCAGTCTTTGCTGTGATTGAAGCTGTGTGTTAAGCTTTGTCTGTGTTTTTGCCACCTCTACTGCAAATAATGATGGTGAAGCTAAAAATGCCAGTGTTCCTACAGCTAGTAATGTTTTTTTCATGATAAATCTCCTTCTTTTTAGTTTACGTACTTCAATTATAAAAAAAATGTGTGAAGTGTTTGTGAAATATCCTTCACACTTCTACATCAAAACCCCAACTCTGAATTCTCTTTAATTGATCATCATGCACTTTATAGAGCATTAAAAGTGCAGATACAGCACCAAAAAGTGCATACCTCATATTTAGATGCGTATTCCATACATATCCCAAAAATTTGGACTTGAATTTTGAAGTAAAAAATATGATAAAATAATTGAGTGTACATTATATCGTTAATTTATATTGCTATCAAAAAGCAGGGTGCATGTCGTAAAGGCTGCATTTTATCGAAGAATTATGTCTAAATGAAGGAGACAAAAATGAAAAAGGTCATTTCAGTACTGTTTGTATATATCTTGACAAGCTCATTATGGGCATCAGAATCTACCCGAATACCGGAGTCATCAGTTCCAAAAACAACGCTCAACGCGGCATCGAACTATCTTGATACTGTGATGATGAATACACTGACGTCCCTTGAACTGATCGCCTCTACACCAGAGGCTAAAAACGGAGACTGGAAAGGGATCAAGCGCTACTTGAAACAACTAAAATCGGTTACGCCAGGGGTCTATTTCTATGCTCTCCCTGATGGTAACTACTACTCAGTAGCACTTGATTACACTAATCTCAATCTAAGCAATCGTGGTTATTTTAAATCACTGTTTTCCGGTAACCCCGTCATGGGTTTTCCGATCTACAGCCGTTCCTCAGGAAAGAAGTCGGCTCTTATGGCCACTCCCATCACCACTACAGATGGTAAAGTGACTGGTGCGCTCGGTGCCTCGGTGTTCCTGGATGATCTGCATGATAAACTCAACCGAGAATTTGCTCTGCCCGATGGATACACCTGGTTTGTCCTGAACTCCGAGGGAATGATGATGCTTGACAATGACAGTGATTTTATCTTCATGAATGCTCTCAAACAGGGGAGTGAGTCTTTGCATGATGCTGTATCAGAAGCCCTAAAAATGCAAAGCGGTCCCGTACAGTATGAACTCGACAGCCTCCGCCACGGATATTACCAGAAGTTGGCCCACATGAAGTGGTGGATGTTCCTTGCCAAGATCGAAGGTGCAAAGGCAGTACCCCCGCAACAGCTAAAGCTTTCGCTCGATCGCTTTGTACCTGATCTGCAAAACCGCTTGAACCGCATAGATGAATCACTGGCAGCATTGATTGAGAAAAGTAGGGTGGATGTCAAAAAAGAGAATGAGATCAGGAAACTTCTCGACACTCTTCTTAATGAGAATTCCGATATTGTCGAAGCCTCTTTTGTCGATGCGAAGGGAGTCATGCGCCAAATAGAACCGAGTGAATATAAGAATTTCGAGAATACGGACATTAGTTCCCAGGAGCATGTAAAGTCTATGCTAAAAAAACCTGCACCATTGCTCAGTAGCGGATTCACGGCAGTCGAACATTTTACGGCAGTGGTCATAAGCCGTCCGCTTTATGACACTAAAAAGACATTTTTGGGTTCTATCAATCTGTTGATACGCCCCGAACTACTGGTCGAATCCCTACTTAAAAAAACTGCTATCCCCGATGATTATGAACTCTGGGTCATGCAGACGGACGGTATGATCATCTATGATGAGGAGAGTAATGAGATCGGTAAGATGCTATTTAGTGACCCTATCTATGCAGACTACGGGAACCTGCTAAAATTGAGTAAGAAGATCGTCGCTGATCCTACCGGTGAAGGAAGCTACATCTATCTTGCACCCGAGTCCAACGAAAAGGCCATCAAAAACGCTATCTGGAAGAGTGTCAGACTTCATAACCGGGAATGGCGTGTTGTTCTTGCCTATCGTCCCTATGAGAAGAAGTAGCCACAGTCAACGGTTTGAGTACGACTCGTACTCAATCTGTCGAGCTCTCCGGCAATAAGTTTAGCTGTTTATCATGGATTTTTGAAAGCATCAAAAGTGCTACGATCCCTCCAAGTAGTGCATACCCCATATCTGATTGTGTATCCCAGACATATCCCTGTGTACCCAAGAATGCCTCAGCATCTTGGCCCACTGCCAATGCCACCCACCACTCAACAAGCTCATAAAAAGCAGAAAATGCCAATACTATACTCACTATGATATAGTTCAGCCAGATTCCTGAATGCTGTACGATCTCTTTGCGTAAAAGTATTTCTCTGGCCAGTATAGCAGGAATAAACCCTTGTGCAAAATGGCCGACTTTATCATAATTATTCCTGCTATGATCAAATATCTCCTTGAACCAATCAAACAGAGGCACTTCCGCATAAGTATAATGTCCACCGACCATCAAAATGATCATATGGATCAAGATAAGCGTATAAAGCAGGGGAGTTAACGGAAACCTTTTATAGGTCATAACCATGAGAAGTATACCGATCAATACCGGTAAAACCTCCAAAAACCATGTAAATGTATCTTTTGGCAAGACAGCAGACCATATAAGAACCGGTATAAAGATACTCAACCAGAGAAGCTTCATTTTAATATTCTCTAATATTATTTAAGTGCGGTCATCAAAAATACCGTAAACTCAGCATGCGGTTTAGATATTTTATTGGCCAAACTGAATGTAACATCCTTAAATCCTGCCTCTTGTGCATATCTTGCAAGCAATTGACGGTCAAAACCGTAGTGAAAAACCCCTTCATTGTCACTGTGGAAGGTACCATCCTCACTATCCAGGTCAGCAATAGCAATAAAGCCATGCTCATCAAGCATATCATAGAATTTAGAAAAAAGGGCAGGGATATCTTCTAAGTGGTGGATCGTCATAGACGAGATGATCCCATCGAACTTTCTCTCTAGTGTATCAGTACTTAGATCCTTCTCTATCACTTCAGTATGACATGAGAAATCATCACATTTGTTTTGGAATTCCAGCAGCATAGAAGGGGAGTTGTCTACTGCTACTATCTTCTCTACATAAGGTGCAACAAAATAGCTCAGAAGCCCTGTTCCTGCACCAAAGTCCATGATCTCCATAGACTTATCAAGATTTATATTATTTACTATTAATTCTGCTATTCCCTTTGCATTCTGTACACGTTTGCTGTTCATATCCCATGTTTTTGACTTATGTGCGAAGTGATCTACTTTTGTTTCCATATTTATCCTTAATATTTTTAGTATGTTCCTAAAATAGAGTATGTTGTTTCTCTAATTTTATGTTATCCCAGAAGAAATCAACATGTTTTTCGAACATAGAAACCACTGAAGAGGTCGATTTTTTATCTAATTTTAGCAAAGAAACCTGCATTTGATAGAAAAATAAAGGAGAAAAGAACTCATTTGCCAACAATAGGGGATCAGAGGACTTGATCATTTCGTCCTGCATCATCATAAAGAATAGACTTGAGAGCTTTTTAACGTTCTCCTGGTAGAAATACTCATTATAGATCTCTCTGATACGCTCATTTCTGTATATTTCCTGCATTAGCAGCTTTAAAAGCGCCTCATTTTGCCCATCAAAGCCAATAAGCTTGAAAGTAGTGGCAATGGACATCAATAGTGATTTTCCCTGTTTATGAAGCTCTGAGGGCGCTTTATCGTCAAATATAGTCACTATAGCTGAAGAGTTAAGTTCGCTTACAAGCGTTTCCAGTATCTCATCTTTGTTTTTAAAATGGTTATAGAGTGCACTTTGCTTTATATTCATTGCACCGGAAATATCTCTTACTGTTGTTGCCTTGTATCCTTTAGAAGAAAAGAGTTTAAGGGCCGTTTTCAGTATTTTTTCTTTTGTTTTACTTCCTTTAGTAGGGGAAGAACTAACGCTCTGCTCGTTCATTGTGGCTCCTTTGCTGATATTATAGTGAACATTTGTTCATTTGTCAAATCATTTATTTTATATTATGTGAACATTTGTTCATATTTATTTTTATTGTATTATTTATTTATGAACACTTGTTCACAAATATTCTACATTGATTATTTTTTAGTGAACAATTGTTCATTCTAATCGTTACAAATGCCCTATACGTCGTTAATTCTATGGGTATATATACATAATTATTTGTATATACATAGTTAAACACATTCAGATGAATATTTATATTTACAAATATATATATTAGACGTA
>DATCTA010000114.1:0-4692 GCA_036568165.1 Sulfurovum sp. | reverse complement strand
CTGCTTGCCCTTGTGCCTTTTGCCAAAACATTTAATCTATGGAGTAAAGCTGATACGTCTGTCATAGATGAAGTAGGAGAAAAGCTTGCCCTGAAAGAAAAAAAGAAAAGATCCATGAGTTTCATCTCACTTTCTGTTCTACTTATTGTTTCTCTGCTAGTTTCATTCTTATCCCAATTTATTGCCTCATGGTTGCCTACAACTGCCTTTCTTACTGAAACTACATGGGTGGTCATCATTGCTACTATATCAGGTGTTCTTTTTGCCATGTCGCCATTGGCTCAAATGTCCGGGGGTTCACTACTTGGCAGTATGATGCTTTATCTGATAGTCGCACTCATCGCTTCTCGTGCGAACTTTGCAGAATTGACCGAAGCGCCTCTGTATATCATAGCCGGTTTCGTGATCATCGCCATACATGCTTCTATCATGATACTCTTCGCAAAACTTTTCAGGCTTGACCTCTTTTCTTTGGGTGTCGCATCTTTGGCCAATATCGGTGGAGTAGCCTCTGCACCTATCTTGGCATCTGCATATTCCAGGGCTCTCATACCGATCGGTGTACTGATGGCTATGATGGGATACATCATAGGTACCTTTGGCGGACTTATGGTAGGAAAGATCTTAGAGTGGATCGCAAGATAAACACAAATTCTTAACTACAAAGTATGTTTGTTATAATTACTTTTAAATATATAGGAAGAGTCATACAATGCAGAGAGTGAAAGAAGAGTTCTATTTATCCCTTATTTTTGTCCTGAAATGGCTCGCATTGGCTTTGGGTGTTTTGGGTATTTTATACTATGCCATATCTCTTGCCTATAACAAATCTTATTATGATCCTCTCATGAGAAAATATGATCTTGAGATAGCAGAACTGCATAAGAAAAAAACAGAAGCCCAAACCAACCTGAACAAATTACAAGTTGAATTGAATCAAATACAGACAGATATTGACTCTCTCAAACAAACCAAGATACCAACGGCACATACAACCATTGCTTTACATGAAAAGAAGATCCAAGCCTTAAATGAAGACTTCATTGATAAATATAACCCTTTTAGTGAAAGAAGTGAAGATACACAAAAGATCTATAATGACAGGGACAAAGCAGTTCAATATAAGGAAACACTTGATGACCAACTCGAAGATCTTCTTATGCTTCAGGCAGTAAAGACCGAAATAAAATCTGAAATGCTTGATAAGATCGATCAAATCGAGATATTTATCTCAGTTGAAGAACATGAAAAAGAAAAAGTAGGTACTGGCGCACTGGGTGTCCTGCCATGGCTTTTTGGCATACTAGGACTCACCTGATGAAAATAACCAATATTCGAACAACAACACTGAAAGCTCCGCTTAAAACCCCTTTTATCACTTCTTTACGCCGTGTCGATTCTCTTGAGGACATCGTTGTGATCGTTGAATGTGATGATGGTTCTATAGGATATGGTGAAGGTGCCCCTACTCCTGTCATCACAGGAGAGACCATGGGTACAATTGCCGCTGCTGTCGAATACATAAAGCCTTTTATCTTAGGGCTGGAGATAGATAACATTGAACTTATATTAAATAATATACACACATGCATACTCAAGAACACTACTGCCAAGTCTGCACTTGAGATCGCACTTTATGACTTGAAAGCACAAGCTGAAAAATCTCCTCTGTATAAAATGCTTGGCGGTACACAAAAGGCCTTTAAGACCGATATTACGATTAGTTTGGATGAGACCGATAAAATGGTCTCAGACTCTCTGAATGCAGTCGCATTGGGCTATGAAACACTTAAGATCAAAATTGGTAAAGACCCGCAAAAAGATATTGAACGTATCTTTGCCATACATAATGCTCTGGACAAAAATATAAAACTAAGACTCGATGCCAATCAGGGCTGGAGCGCACAAGAAAGTGTAAGCCTTCTTCAAGTTTTGGAAGGAAAAGATATTATCGCTGAATTTATAGAACAGCCTGTAGCAGCAGATGATATAGAAGGATTAAAATATATCAAAGAACGTGTTCAAACTCCCCTGCTTGCAGATGAATCGATATTTTCTCTCAAGGATGCGAAGAGAGTACTTGAAATGCAGGCCGTAGATTATATCAACATTAAATTGGCAAAAACTGGCGGGATATCACAGGCTTTGAAACTGGCCGATCTTTCGAAAGAGTATGATACAAAATGTATGATAGGCTGTATGCTCGAAGGTCCTTTCAGTGTAGCTGCAGGAGTTCATGTCGCATCTGCTAAGGCAGATATCATCTCCATGCTTGATCTTGATGCGATAAGTCTCTTGGCTTCTCATCCTGCCAAGACGAACATAGTCTTTAATGAGAGTGATATCATCCTATCTGATGATATTGGTTTAGGAATCTCTTTATGATCTATATAGATTCTGGAATGAAAGGTATAAGTATATGAAACCATTTCGATCTATCATATTCTCATTTCTTTTAATACACTCTCTTGAAGCACAGACACTTGAACCCAAACTTTATTCCAATTCACCTATTGACGTTAATTTATTGATGATAGGATTTGATCATACTCAGGGCGCACTACCACAAAATCCAGCTCTTGGATTGGAAGATCCACATTTAAAGATAGATAGTGCTGTTTTGGTATATGGCAGATCATTTGATCTGCTAGGCCGAAATGCAAAATTCGATCTTATATTGCCTTACTCTTCTCTCACAGGAACCGCAAAATACTCTGGTATGGATGTCAGTCGTAATGTAACCGGTGCAGCAGATGCAAAAGCAAGACTGACATTCAATCTACTAGGAGCACCTGCATTGACAATGAAGGAATATGCAGCTTATCAACAAGATCTCATCATAGGTATGAGTATCCAAACCACGATACCTACAGGGCAATATGACAGTTCAAGACTTGTTAATATCGGCACGAACAGATGGGCTATAAAACCTGCTATCGGCATTTCTAAATGCATATCAGATTATACGTTCGAGCTCGCTATGGACGCTGAATTCTATACTACCAATGATGACTTTTACAGTGGTATTAAAAGAGAGCAAGAAACTATCTATTCGATGCAGGCACATGCATTATACACCTTTAAAAGAGGTATGTGGCTGGCAGTAGGTACAACTTACTATTGGGGTGGCGAATACATCAATGATGGTATTGCTTCAAACAGTGAGTTAAGTAATAGCCGATTGGGAATTACATTTAAAATGCCTATTGATAAACAAAATGCTATCAAGATCTATGGCAGTACCGGTATCAATGTCAGGTATGGTACTGATTTTGATGCTATTACTATGGTATGGCAGTATAGTTGGGCTGACTAAGGTTGATTAAAATGCACCCCACGCACTTCCGATCGTGATATAAAAAGCAAAATCATTCTCTTGGCTTGTGGCAAAATCCAATCCTCCCCAAAGACCGAATTTTCTTGCTAATTCATAACGAAATCCTACACCACCAGCAGAATGTGAAGGAGCATCTTTAAAGCTTATATTCTCTGTTACTACACCGCTGCCAAGCTCAAATCTTTTTTCATCCCCAAATACCTTTCCAGAACCGCCGAACAATACAAGATCCCACCTGTCTACAAATTCCCAGCGGAGCTCTATCTCTCCCAAAAGCATATTCTCGCCCTGATAGCGCATTGCCGGTATTCCACGCATATTTATGGATGGGTAGCTTACATATGGTACTTCATCACTGCCAGAAGCATGAATAGCTTCACCTTCAAGCCTTAGACCAAGTATCAATTTGTCAGATAATGGATGATAATAGAATGCTTTAGCCCCATAGCGCCAGAAATTCTCATTACCGCCAAATTTCTCATCAAAACGTCTTAATGTAGCCTTCGCAAAAAGCCCTTTTGATGGGGTAAAGATCGAATCACGTGTATCATACTGTGCTACAGCAGCTAAAGCACCCATCTTTAACTCACGTTCGAAAAATGGATCAAGTATCGGAAACAAACCGTCATTTCTTTTACTTTCAATGTCGATATAAAGATAATTGCCGCCCAAAAAGAAATCGCTTTCACCTATTCTGTACATCACTTCCTGATAAGCGGCATACCCATTTAAGTTCATATCTATACCAAGATTCTGAAGATAAAAATCTATGTTTATATCCAGGGCCCCGACAGCCGTTGTCGTACGTATACTGTCTTCTTTCCAGAACCCTAAATGATATGCACCGCCAAAACGCGTCCCGTTTTCAGTTGCTGCAGCTGCTACCCCTGATATGGATGGAGGAGATTTTCTTTTGAGACTTGACTCTAAACTATCATGCAGGAACATAAGATTTAAACCACCGCCGTAGCCCACTGCAGGTTCAGTGACTATGATAGGTATGGGCATAAATCCGTATTTGGTTGAAAGATAGGCACTGATATCAAACTTGCCATCATCATCACTTACAAATAACTGTTTGTCAAAATCAAACAAGCCTGTAGCTTTTGTTTCATTCGATTCATCAGCGCTATAAAGCTGAGTCATTAAAAACAATGACAAAATAAAAATGCTGAAAATACGCATATCTACCCTTTACTAATGAAATAAAGATATCCCTTGATTTCCACTAAACATGCTATAAATATAAATACTTTAACCCACTACCTCTATAATACTATTTTTGCTATAATAGCGGCATGAAAAAAATCGTATTTACATTCTTACTATTAAGCAGTTATATATTTTCTAATATC
>DATCTA010000113.1:0-3130 GCA_036568165.1 Sulfurovum sp. | reverse complement strand
CTGCTACGGTATGTATATGTATGCGTTCATTTTCAACCCTGTCAAATCTCTTGATAAGGAAATGCTCCAAACCTCTATTGTTGTAGAGTCTGACCTCTGGAATATCAATGCCTGTATCTTTCGCCATAGTCATATAGAGATATTCAAGTTTTGTGTAATCTTTTGTATCGGGATCTTCCGTGTCAAATTTTATCAACCAGTGTTCATAACCTTCGGGCAATGCATCATGGGTGCCGTTTGTCATTTCGTGGGTATTAGGATTGTAACCTATCACCGCCTTGGCTCTTGCTCCACGCGTTGAAGCTGAACTCTCCATAAACTGAAGCATCGTATCGATCACCTCGATCGGTTCACCTGTTACGATCTTTTTAGAGTTTTCATAAAAGTTTTGTATATCAATGATCTCTTGGGTCTCGACATTGTTTTTGATCTTCTCGGCAGGCTCATAGGTAATTGCACCCATTCCTCTTTTTCCGACAAACATTAATTTTTGCACGACATTTAGTTCGTAAGGCGCTATGCCTTTGCTTTCAAAATACCTTTCTATGACCTTGGTCCCGAACTTGTCAGGAAGGGAATCATGAAAAACACCGGGAAGTCCTGAAAAATATCGCTCATCGTTGTTTGTATATACCCCCGTCAGATCAAGTGGCAATTTAAGTGGTGATATTTCAAGGCCAGAGCTTTTAAATTCGCGATCGTATTCAAAGTAGACCATGCCCTCATCATAATAGATCGTTCCGATTTTCTTTCCGTATATGTACGGATGCACTTTATGGGTCATTTTCGTATCCTTTGAGGGATCGTATCTTTATTCTCTATTTCCTCGATAGATCTAAATTCTCTCTCTTTTACAAAACCGTTAATATTTTCGGTCATCTTTAATGCAAAAAGAATTTTTAGAACAGCTTCCAATGAGATCTTGTTATGGTAAATGAAATTCTTATAGGTGGCAAGAGGTACTGATGATTTTTCGGCCAACTCTTTTTGTTGCAGCTTTTGCCTTTTACGTTCTTTTTCTATATTCTTAGCAAGATTCTTTATAATACTTTTGGGATTTTGCAATTCAATCATATCTATTTCCTTAAAAGATATTATATTATACATAAAAAACATTAATTAGTTTTTAAATATATTATTTAATCCTTTAAGTATTTAATGAAATATATCTTCATTAGATGTTTTATCGCCTTAATTCTTCTCTAAAGCAAAATGATAAATTATAAAAGCAGTCCTATCCCTAGCAATACTAAGCACCACAAACACCAGAAGAGTCCGGCAACTCATTACAGTTTCCATACTCTTCAATCAACGCATCATTCAAATAGACATCCACACTCTTATCAGAACTAAACTTCACTCTGAGCTTTGAATTCTCACCCTGTATTTCAAAGTCGCCTGCTGTCGGGCAATCGGTATCGCTAAGCTGCATCACTTCATTTGTCTTTACGGTTACCCAGTTACCTAGACAAGCTGTTTTAATAGAACCGTCTATAGAGACATTCACCGTATTGTCTACACGACTAAGTGTATAATGATACTTATCAAATGCTACACTTTGCCCGTCGATTGTTGCTTCACCTGTAGCAGTGTAACTGATCCTATCTGATGAGATCGTGTAGGTGGTTGCTGGCGTGGTGTAGTTTATGCCTTCACTGATGATGCTGTATTCACTCATGGCATAAGTGATCACCCCTGTTGATTCGTTGTAGGACATTTTGACTTGACCGTTTATCGTAGTACCTGCTTCTTGGCAATTATCATAAGTGATTGTAGAGACACCGTCAGCATAGCTTGAGCTGATGCTTCCACCTTCGCTACAACTGTATGATTCTCCTGCTGAAATTGACTTGAGTGGTTCTTGAGGTGAAACTGCCTTAAATAGTGGTGCTGAGACCTTTGATAAGCCACCTGCATCTGTTGAGATAGATGGTAGTTGTGGTGTGGTAATATCTATGGAGTCGAAAAGTACAGCAGTGGCTTGTTTTTGGTTGGTGCTGTCTATTTTCGTTAGAAGCAGACTCTCTTCTATACCTGTATCACCAGTACTGCTTCCTCCTCCACATGCTGTAAACATCAAAGAGATACTTAGAGTTGTTATCAGGGTTAGTGGTTTTTTAATTTGGTTCATTTTTCTTTCTCCTTTTTTGTTCTCACCTAGTGACGGATTTTTCTATTGTCTATGTTATCGTATGGGTTGCCCATCGAGACGATAGGCACCAGCTATTAAAGATATTCACTTGGGATATACTTAGTTAACCATACTTTATTTTTAGATAGATAAAAACAATATCCATCCTCATACATCTTAAGTGCCTTTACTTCTAGGACTTTGGGTTCTCCATGCCTTTCTCCTACTTTTAGTGCACTAGTTTTGTCTATTGACAAGTGGACATATTGTCTATTTTTAGAAAGTATCCCTTGTTTTAGTATTGAAGGAAGAAAGCGTATTGTTGTGCCATGGTATAAAATTTCAGGTGGTTTTATTGAAATCAAATTTAAATCAACATCTATTGAATGTCCTTGATTTGCTCTAATTTTATTGTCATCCAAACTAAAGCGTTGCTTCTCATTCTCTTCCACTACTTTTTTTATAATCTCTTTAGTCAATCTAAACTCATCTGTTTTGTCTATTAGCTCATCAATATCAGCCCAACCATAATTGTCTAATTTTAAACCTATACTGTCTGGTCTATGTCGTAAAACATAACTTAAATATTTACTTATTTTTGAGTTCATATAAACTAATTGTCCACTAATTAAAAAATTCTTCTTTTGTTAAAATAACATTTTCTGCAATGACTCTTAAAAGGATGTTTTCTGACATAAAAGACACTTCATAATATTTGAGGCTTGAGTATGGATCGCCTGAGCGAGCATAATGCTCATTCCATTTCTTAGCAAATTGAGAACTTGGAAATTCTACCAAGTCCCCTAATGATTCCGAAGGTCTGTCACTAATATTTTCAATATTTGGCACAGGCCCAGGGAAACTACTTTTCATAAAATAGCTACAAGACTCAAAAATAATTTTTCTCCTAGCATAATCAAATTCTAAATTGTCTTTAGTGTCATACTCTATAACAACAATAGTATCTTTGTCTGCTGAATAAAAATTTATACTGTTTTC
>DATCTA010000112.1:0-7923 GCA_036568165.1 Sulfurovum sp. | reverse complement strand
CTTGGACCAATATTGTGTGATTCATCTCGATCTGCCTTTCATCATAGATAGTGGGATCAAAACCGACGCTCGCTCTTTCCAACCAGGATGAGGAAGTGTCAGATCTTTTGTCTTTATTGTTTTATTATCATAAAAAATAATATCAATATCAAGTGTCCTAGGGCCATCTTTGATAAGACGCTTTCGTCCGAACACCTTTTCTATATATAATACATAACGCAACAGTGCCTTAGGAGATAAAAATGTCTCTATGCGTACCAATGAATTGTAAAAGTCCTCCTGATCCAAATAACCAAAAGGAGGATTTCTAAGGATGGGGGCCGTTTCCAGAACGTTCACCAAAGATGATCTTTTCAGATAGAACAAAAGATGATCAAAACGACGGACCACATCACCGATATTCCCACCGATACCCAATAGTACGCGGTAACCGCTTTTACCTTTGAATCTGCCAGGATAGGTTCTGGTCTTGATCAGAGTATTTTGAACATCTATCCTTTTTTTTATCATACCATAACCTAAAGGACAACTGCTTTGCCATCTACCATTGCTACCATATCTTCGATACGTATACCAAATTCGCCAGGAACATATATTCCCGGTTCTATAGTATACACCATACCGTCCTCTATAACTGTATCGGATTTTGCAGAAATATAAGGCATTTCATGGATATCCAACCCTACCCCATGTCCGGTAGAATGTACAAAATACTCACCAAAACCTGCTTCTGTGATGATATCTCTAGTTAGCGCATCCACTTTTTTGGCTGTCATTCCAGAGCGTGCTTTGGCTATGGCATTATCGTGTGCTTTCAGCACTGTATCATAGGCTTTTTGTATTTTTTTACTTTTGAACACCTGCTTGGTATCAAACATAAGATCTTCAGAGGCAAAAACCGTACGCGTACGATCCGAGCAATATCGTTTATATTTGAGTCCGGCATCCACCAGCAGCAGATCATTTTTCTTCAATTTTGTAGACGTAGGTGTAGCATGGGGCTTTGCTGCATTGGCATTGACCGCGACAATAGGGTCAAAACTCAGATCATACTTGCCAAAATCACCTAGAATGCTTTTTGCGTTGTAGGTCAATGTATATTCATCTTCGCCAAATCCACTCTGAGAAAATTCTTTGGCCAAAGCTTCAAATGCTTTTGCTCCAAGTTTCACTGCCTTTTTCATGATCTTCAGCTCTTCATCACTTTTTATGATACGTTTTTTATGTGAGAAATCCACCTGAGGGTCAAATACGATCTTCACATCTGAACTTATTCGATCAAAACCGTGAACACTCCACTCTTTAGGATCAAAGATCACTTTTTTGACTCTAGCTTTTTTAAGGAGATTGACCGCTTCTGCATAGAGGTCACCATTGATAACTACTTTTGCTCCTTGCACATTTTGCGTTGCATCGATAGTATAGCGGCTATCTGTGATAAAAAATGCCTCACTTCCCAACGAGAGATAAAGTGCATTATCGCAACTGTATCCACATTCATAATAGATGGCATTTTCATCTTTGAGCATAAAGTTCATGGATGACCTTTGGTTTGGTTTTGTAAATTGGAGTATACGCCTCCTCTCGGAGGAGAGGAGAAGTATAGAATTACTTTTGTTGCGCTTGCGCCTGCATTTTTGCCTGATGTTCTTTCATCGCTGCCATTTCTGAGAACATTTGTGTCATGCCGACCATTGCCAGATGATACCCGAACGGCCCCATACCTGTGATCTGACCTGCACACACAGGTGCTGTAAGTGACTTGTGTCTAAACTCTTCTCTTTGATAGATATTTGAAAGATGCACTTCTATCGTAGGTATCTTTACTGCTGCAATTGCATCACGAATAGCTATAGAAGTATGCGTATATGCTGCCGGGTTAATAATAATACCATCCGCATCACCTATACACTCTTGAATACGATCAACTATTTCACCTTCCAAATTGCTTTGGAAAAATTCAATATCGATCTTATTTTGATCTGCAAATGATTTCATTTGCGAGTGAATATCCTCTAATTTCATCGGACCATAGATATTTTGCTCTCTGATTCCTAACATATTGAGGTTCGGACCTTGGATAACTACTATTTTCATTTTCTACCTTGTTTATATAATTTAGGTATTATTCTATCTAAATATATTAAATGTGAGGCAAAATGAAGATAATAAGTGCAGACTTTATCTATACCCCCAAAGGTTATATTCAAAATCATGCAGTTGCTTTTACTGAAACCATCAAAGATATTGGGTCATTAGAAGAACTGACACAAAGGTTTCCTGATGCTCAGATCATTCACACACAACCCAACTCGATCCTCTATCCCGGCTTCATAAATACGCATGTACATTTGGCATTTTCCGCAAACAGAACCTCTTTAACCTATGGTTCTTTTAAACCTTGGCTTGATACGGTCATAGAATATCGTGATGAACTTATGGAAGCATGTACCGATGAAATGATGATGAACGAATGTAAAAAGATGATGCGTTCTGGCATTACCACATTTGGGGCAATTTCAAGTTTTGGAAATGAACTTGAAGTATGTGAAGAAACCCCTCAGCGTGTTGTGTTTTTCAATGAACTCATAGGTTCAAATGCTATGTATGCTGATGTACTTTACGGTGACTTTCAAGAACGAGTCAGAGCATCACAGTCATGCTAAAGCCATTCACGTATCACTCCAGCTATAGCGATACACTCCCCCTATTCTGTACACCCTGTGCTTCTGCATAAAGCAGTAAGTATGGCCAAAGAACACAATATGCCGCTCAGTGCACACTTTTTGGAGTCTCAGGCCGAAAGAGAATGGCTGGAATCCAGTTCAGGCAGTCTCAAAGCATTCTTTTTAAAGTATTTCAATGCATCCAAAACGGTTACAAACATTGAAGAGTTCATGCATGCTTTTGATACGTACCCTACACATTTTACCCATTGTGTACAGGCAACAAAAGAGGAGTTGGACTATTTGAAACAAAAAGGACACTCTATCGCACACTGTCCACGTTCAAACAGGTATCTTGGATGCGGGAGACTTGCCATTGAAGAGCTGCAGCTCCCTTTCACCGTCGCTACAGACGGTCTCAGTTCAAATGACTCACTCAGTATGCTCGATGAACTGAGAGCTGCGATTATGCTCCACAGTGATATTCCTATCCAAGAGCTTTCCGAAAAGCTACTGCGCGCAGTGACAGAAGATGCAGCTGATATTTTAGGGCTTAACTGTGGTAAAATTGAAAAAGACAGACTTGCGGATTTTGCAGTAGTTACTTTGCCTGAAACACCAAAAAGAACCCAGGAGTTAGCGCTATGGAGTATCCTGCATACCAAAGAGGTTTCAGAAGTTTATATTGAAGGAGAAAAATATGTTTAGTGCTATAGGAAGAGCCATTAAATGGATAGGACAACACTTTTTAGGAATGCTTTTTCTGCTTATCGCTTTTGTTGTTCTTATGCCCAAGTCGACAACGGAGCTAAAGCCTGCCAACCTGCAAGAGATTCAACTTGCCGGACCTATAATCAATGCAGATGTGATACTCAAAGAGATAGAGGATATACAAAAAGACCCTAAGATCAAGGGTGTTCTGCTTAACATCAATTCGCCCGGCGGTGCAGTTCCTCCATCTATAGAGATAGCCTACGCTATCAAGGCATTAAAAGAGCATAAACCCGTCGTTGCGTATGCTTCCGGGATCATGGCAAGTGGCAGTTATTATGCATCGATCTATGCCAACAAGATCATAGCAAATCCAGGCTCTATTGTGGGATCTATCGGTGTTATTATGGAGAGTGCGAATATCGAAGAACTTATGAATACTGTTGGTATCAAAACACAGATCGTCAAACAGGGTACCTACAAGGAAGCCGGTACACCTACAAGGGAATGGACTGCTGAAGAGCGTGCCGAACTTGAAAGACTGACAAAAGACACTTATGATCTTTTTATCCAGGATGTAGCCACAGCAAGAGGCTTGGATATCAAAGAATCAAAAAATTATGCGGATGCACACATATTCTCAGCCAAAAGAGCCAAAGAAGAAGGGCTTATTGACATGGTGGGTGTAAAAAGTGAGGCCAAAGAAGAAGTTGCAAAACTTGCAAAGGTCAAAGACCCTACATGGAAAGAGAAAGATAAATTTGAAAGCTTTATGGAACAGTTTGCCAATAAGAGCTGGATGCAATTACAAAATTACTTTTATGGTTTGAAAGCATCCCTTTAATTAATGAACATTAAACACAATTTTTTTCTTTCCGATCTCCAGATCCGCCTTTCCCGAAGAGCCGCGCTTTGGGAAAGTAACCTCTAAAGTATTCTGATCAAGCAAAGAGACCTTGATAGCTCCTTTTGTCTTATAGCTATGTATAATATCCTTTTTTGAACTTGGTACCATATAGACTACCACTGTAGAGCCTGCTTCCACATTCAATGTACTCTCATTTTGAGTGATCCTGTAAAGTATATGATCGGGTTTCGTAGTTCTAAATGTCCAACGTTTTTGTACCTTTTTGCCATCTGCAAGCCCTTCAAAAGATGCTGTATATAAAGTATTGAACTCCAATCTTTTCAGCGGCATGAGTGCAAATTGATGTGATGTAAAAAGATGATTGCAGTCATTCTTTTTCTGAAGTATTTTGGTCTCTTGTATCTCTTTTGCGTTCTCATCAAATAAGCGAAAAGAGAGTAACTTTACATTGGTGTAAAATGCGGGGTTGAATTGTACAGAAACAGGGAATCCGCTGACCATATATTCTGGCAGAGGATCTGGAGATTCATTATAGAATGCGGGCCAGATCTCTCTTTGACCTTCATAAGGATAAAGTATGATATCCTTGTTTTTTCGCTGTATCGCCTCTTTGGTATCTTCTAAAAGTAGCTGTGGTATCATCTTATTGTTTTGTTTGCAAATATTTTTCACATAGTAAACACCGTGTGTCATACTGAATGATCTTCTGCAAAGATCTGCAATAGTTGAAGATCCCATATCATATACATATGCGCTATTGATCTTTCTTTTTATCCCGCTTGTTGCACTTCCAATGCCTATTTCATCTTTATCGAGATTCAAAAAAACAAAACGGTGATATATAGCAGAAAAAAGATTATCTATGGACTTTACATACCCTTTGGTATTGATAGATTGGTTTTCCATTATATACGAAGTAGGATACCCTGCTTTTAGTACTCTTTGCGATGGAGTGGTACCTGTAAATGTGTATTTCCCATGTTTTTCATAATGGCTGTTTGTTTGATTTTTTACAAGATATTGTGCATGTGAGGCAGCAGCGTGATCTAAAGTTTTATTTTTTCTAAGCTCGATGAGTCCTGCATGTTTTCGAATGGCATTAAGATATGCCAATCCGTCCTCTTTGCTGTTGGCTTCAAGAGAAACCAACACAAAAGCAGCAGTAAGTAATAAGCGTAACACTCCACCTACTTAAAGTGCTTGTGCAGCTTGCAAAAAGTCCTCTGCAATAGCGTGAGGGTCTTCCAATCCTATCGATACACGTATCAACCCTTCATCTACACCTAAAAATTTACGTGATTCCTCATTGAAATCACTGTAGATCGTACTAGTCATATGAAGTGCAAGTGTTCTATTATCTCCAATATTCGCAGTTTGTATCACCATAGTAAGTTTATTGAGAAGTGCAAAAGCTCTCTCTTTCGTACCACAGTTGATCGTCAATAATGGACCACACCCTTGCGCAAAGTCTGACTTGTATCTTGCATGGTCTGGACTTGAAGGTAAAGACGGGTGATTCACACTTACACCATCAGGTAGTCTTTCATCAAGAATCGCAGCTACTGTTTCAACACTTTTGTTTATTCTTTCAACTCTTAGAGGAAGTGTTTCAAGACCTATCATGGTCATGAAAGAACCAAAAGCATTGGCTGTCATACCAAAATCACGAATAGCACGTTTCTTACAAATAGGTATAAATGCTTTTTTTCCCATTTTGTTCACTATTTTGTGGACGTCAGCATATTTTGGATTGAGTAGTTTGTCCCCCTCCTCTTTCACTTCTCTAAAAACAGCTATCCCACCAAGTGCAGCTGAATGCCCGCACATATTCTTCGTTGAAGAGTGCACAGAGATATCGGCACCCATCTCTAAAGGTCTTACCAAAAGCGGTGTTGCAGTATTGTCGATCATCACGAGTGTTTCATAGGTATTACAAAGGTCTATAATTCGCTGAATATCAGGCAGTGTCAGACTCGGATTCCCTACAGATTCGAACATGACCATTTTAATCCCGCGTTTTAGTGTAGATTCTATATGTTCAAAATCATCTACGGTACAAAAACTGTTTTTTATACCAAAACGTGCCAGTGTTTCATTTACTAATGAATAGGTACCGCCAAAGAAACCGCCGATACATAATATTTCATCTCCGGCAGATAAAAATGCACTACAGACCATAGAGATCGCACCCATACCTGATGAAGTAGCCAGTGCGCCAAATCCGCCTTCCATCTTCGCTACAATTGATTCAAGTTTGCCATTTGTCGGATTACCTACTCTTGCATATAGTGGCTTATTGACCTGTGCTGCAAAGATGCCCTCTGCCTCTTGTGCATCTTCATAGCCATATGCCGCAGATGGTGTTATGGTGGGTGCGATAGGTCCTACTTTAGAACCAACACTGTGGACTAATAGTGTATTAAAATAATTAAAATCAGTTGAATTGTTCATGATCTGTTCCTAAATTGAATAATTGAGTGTTTGGTCGGCTTTGAGTTGATAGTTCTCAAGTTCAGACAGTGGGATCTCAAATACAGTGGAAACCTTTTGTTTTATATCGTCCCAGAAAAATTTAAGTGCTTGATTTTCTGTCTGATAGTTGTCTGAGAATATATCTGACTCCAAGATAAGTACTACATCTTTCAGTGTGATGTCTTTGAGGCTTCGAGCTAGTTTGTATCCGCCGTATGCACCTTTGATACTTACTAGAAGTCCCTGTTTTTTGAGTTCTAAGAGTATTTGTTCCAGAAAATTTTGAGGGATAGATGCATTTGCTGCGATCTCTTTTATCTTAAGAACTTCATTTTCAGGGATAGAACCCAACTCCTGAAGTGCAGCAACTGCATAGATTGTTTTACTTGATATTCCTATCATTTTTTATAAGACCTTTACCGATTTGTATTGCGTAGTATATCTTACATCCTATACAAAAATCGAATAATGTCTCGAGTAACGCGCAAATTAATAAAATAATGGTTATTGCTGTAGCAAACGCCGTAAGTCCTGCAGCATACAAAAGGACAAGGAACAATGATGTCACCAATCCCAAATAGAGTGCAAATCTTTTTGGTGATTCATCACAAAGTCTAGGTGCTATCCCCCACCCTGTAATAATAAAGTTACCGACAATTTGAAATGGACTGAAATTCGTTTGACGCAAAGCTCTCATCAGGAAATCAAATAAAAGGACAAATGCAAAGAAACTCTCTTGTGTGATTAAAAGGATCACCGTAAAAAGCGCTACCTGAAAAGAGATAACCCTTACCATGTTGGAATCGACTCTTCTTGTAGATATTGGACAGCTTGGAGACATCTTCGCTCCTTTCATGGATTTTAAATTTTGATGATATGTTTTCAATTTTTTGAAAGCACCTCTAAAGACCCTAGATCTATCTACAACATTTTCATTTTCTGGTCTCAGCTAATAACAATATAGGGGGAGACTACTAATTTACCAGAAAAATGTTCAATGCCTTGTCCAATGTAAACTTTCTAGGGTTTTTACAAGTGCCTTTTTCATTTTCTGGTTGAATAATAGCCAAAAAATTTATTAATGTCAAGTAAATCTATAGGTTTTATATATTTTTTTCTTCATTGCCCTTTTATATGAGGTACATCGTACACATGCAGTACACAAAGTCTTATTAAAATACCTCTAGATTTGCCTTGACAGGAGTA
>DATCTA010000111.1:0-2660 GCA_036568165.1 Sulfurovum sp. | reverse complement strand
CAGGAGTCTGACAAGCCGATCAAAAGTTTCAAACAGATAAAGATATCTCTTTCCAATGCCTCTGTATCATTTTTAAAAGAAAGGGTAAATCCGCTTGTTGAAGACGGTACATTGGTTAGAGAACTTTTCAGAAAAAATACTACGCTTGAGATCAATGATACGATCAGTGATAAAGACGGCGTTATTACGTATAAAGTAAATTCTTGCAAATTTTCGCAGGTCATAAGGATAAAAGACTTCAGTGAAGATGGGCTCGTATTTGATATCCCTAGGGTATCATTCAATGATATTGCGGGTCACCATAAAGCAAAACAGAGACTAGGAGAGGTCATCAACTTCTTCAAAGATCCAAAACTTTTAGATAAGTTCAACATCGAACCGCCAAAAGGGATGCTTTTATACGGCCCTCCGGGTACAGGGAAGACCATGCTTGCAAAAGCGTTTGCGAAAGAAGCGGAGTTGCCTTTCATCTCAACTACCGGTCTTGAACTACTTAACCCTGAAAAAACCAAACAGATCTTTTCAAAGGCCAAAGAGTATGCCCCTGCTATCATTTTTATCGATGAGATAGATACGATCGGAAAACGTGATGCCGGTAACGGCAAAGAGGTGCCTATCAACAAACTTTTATCTGAAATGGATGGTTTTTCAGGCAAAAAGGGTGAGCATATCTTTGTGATCGCGGCAACAAACTATAAAGAGAATATAGACAGTGCCATCATAAGACCTGGAAGGGTAGAGATACACATAGAGATCAACAATCTAGATAAAGATGCAAGACAGTACTTCCTGGATAAGACCATTAAAGAAAAGCCTACGAGCGGTACATTTGATATGAAAAAACTGTTGATGTACACAACTGGTTTTACAGGTGCACAGCTTGAAATGCTCGGTAAAGAAGCATCATTCTATTGTTTGCGTCATGGTATAGGTGAAATTACACAGGAGATATTGATCGATCAGATCAATTTGATGAAGTATGGAGAACAGCAGTCCTACCTCTCTCCTGAACAGATGTTTAAAGAGATCGCTGTCTATGAAGCTGGGCGTGCTGTGATATCTAAAGCGCTTATGCCTCATGTACATATCGAACATATCAGCTTGACGCCAAGGGACAACAATGAGCATTTTGTTGCAGATGACTACGATGATGTGCAAAACAATATGACGGTCAAAGATTTTAAAGACAGGATCTGTGTCTCTTTAGCAGGAAGAAAAGCACAGATAAAACAGTTCGGCTTTACCGATGGTATGAATACCGGTGCATCAAATGATCTACAGCAGGCGACACGTGATGCATATGCAGCGATAGCGCATTATGGAATGGACAAAGAGGTCGGGTATATCAATATCAATGGTGTAATGGATGCAAGAATGAATGCTTCCAATGCCCAGCATACAGAACACTATCATGCAAAAATCGATACCGCACTGGAACACTGGATGGTTGAAGGTGAAGCAAATGCTACAAACCTGGTCAATGAACATTGGACTACGATAGAGAAACTATCCAGATTGCTGCTTGAGAAAGAAATTATCTATGAGGATGAACTGGATCAGATTTTGGCAAACTAGTTCTATCGTTGAAGAGGCTAACTCAGACCTCTTCAACCAGGCATACTAAAGAATATCCTTCTTCTTTAGCTTCCTGTTCAACCTGTGCAGCTTTAGTCTGTGCAATTTCCAACATATACCCGCCGCAAAAACCTTCACCGTTTGTTACGATCTCATTGGCAACTGTCTCTGCATCTTCCATACTCATATGAAAGATATCCATAAGTATCCTCATACAAAATTTCCATGGAACATGGCGATCGGTTATAATAGTGACAAAGTACATTTTTGGTTTATCATATTGTATGTCCAAATAAGGTTTTATCGTAATGGGCATATTGTACCTATTTATTTAAAGATTTTACCATTATAACCAAAAAGAGACTGAGTGTTCCAACTTTTTATAAATCCTGCTATAATTTCATTTCAAAAAACCTGTCTATTACCTTGATAAGACTTGTGTTATAGACGATCTGTATTAAAGGATGAAGTATAGAACTTCAAAAGAGTATTACCAGAGAAAACCTTCGTATTTTGATGACCTCTTTTTATGAAAAAGCTATAGAGGATCAGATATTGTCACCTTTTTTCATCGATGAGATCGGAGATGATCTCACAAGCGAGGATTGGAGTGAACACATAGAGCTTTTGGCTGATTTTTGGTTGGCCAAGATCTTAGGGGAGGACACTTACTATGGAAGTTTTGTGGGTGCTCATGTCAAGATGCCTCGTTTAAAAAAAGAAACGTTTGAGAGATGGTTGGAGCTTTTCTCTGTAACAGCAGATGAAGTATATGAAGCTGATATCGCTGATGTATTCAAGAAAAAGGGTGAACAGTTCACAAAACAGTTTCTCAATACCAAGAAAATGATTTAATACTCCATAGGTTTTCAATAAAAGGACGATGATGATAAAAGATCAAAAGTGGAACTTGCTTTTCATTGAAGATGAAAGATCGATGTTTGATTCAGATACAAAAGTGTTTGAGCAACTATTCAAGAAAGTGGATAAAATTTCCGGTAGGGAAGAAGCACTAAAGCTTTTTGAGCATAATCAATATGATATCGTTCTAAGTGACCTGAGTGTAGAACCGGAAGAAGTCGCTT
>DATCTA010000110.1:0-6522 GCA_036568165.1 Sulfurovum sp. | reverse complement strand
ACAGCATTGTGGGAAAAACGTATCTGGCAAGTCTTGATGACGCGACACCTATGCACGATACGGCGAAAGATCTCTACCTTCGATTTGATGGGAAATACAACACCCATTATAACATTCAACTCAATGGTCTGATCAATGAGAATTGGGTCAACATGGACTATGCGCTCGATGCGAGACGTTTGCCTAGCCATGTCTGTACGATAGAAGATGATGTGAACCTATCCGGACATCTCAATGGCCCTTTCACTCAATTACAGATAAGCGGAAAAGGAAGCGTAATGAACGGTACTGTCAGCTATGATGGCACTAAAACGGGTGAGCGGGTTGAGAATCTGACCCTTCGTATGGAAAATATCCATGCGCTGAAACTCGCCACACTTCTTGGTCAGGAAAAATTCCCGCATGGAAGAGCTGATCTGGAAGCCGACTTTGCATATCTGGATAAAAAAAGCAAGAAAGGAAATCTGGTTTATACTTTTAAAGAGGGTACGCTTTCCAAACTTCCTTTCACTATGAAAGCACTCATAGATGTAGACAATGACAAACAAACCTTTGCTGCTGATATGACCCTGGCAAATGCCAAGATAAATATTTCAAAAGGTTCCCGTGACACTGATGCAAATCTCACAACTGCTTTTTATGTCATCGATGTACAAGATCTTACAGCATTTGAAGAGTTATTGGGCTTCAAATACCATGGCCCGCTCTATGTTATGGGTGAAGCGATCTATACGGATCATTTAAAAGCGCAGGGACTTTCGAAGACATTTGGAGGCATTCTTGATTTTATCTATGAAAAAGACAGGTTGGATATCAAACTGACTGATGTTTCATTTAAACGCTTTATGGAACTCTTCCCTCATCCTGTTTTATTGGATGGAGACACTACAGGAAAACTTGATTATGACTTTACAAAGAAACGCTTGACAGTAGATACAGATCTCAAAAATGCAAAATTCCTGCCTTCAGAGATGGTAAGTAGTATCTATAAAAAATCCGAAGTGAATATGCTTGTAGAAGAGTTTGATAACAGCACTTTGGAAGCTGTATATCAGAATGATGTATTGCATGGAGATCTAAAGCTCGCCAGTGATACAAGTTCTTTTTATCTTACCAACACAACGCTCAACATTGACAAAAACACCATAGATGCCTATTTTGACATTAAAATGCAGGATCAAGAGTTTACAGGGAAAGTGTATGGTGCACTGGATGATCCAAAAGTGAATTTGAATATGCAGAAACTTATCAGACACAAAATGGATGAGCAGATGGATTCAATGGTTGGAAAAGGAAACCGGAAAATGATGGAAAAAATGCCTATGGGTGAAGCTGCAAAAGATGCTGCCTCAGGTGTGGCAGGAGGATTTATGGGAGTGTTTTTCTAATCTAAAATGTCATACATCTTGCATTCATCAACGCTATGGTATCATATATCTAAACGTATATAAGGTCCATTCAGGAATGTCCTCTTTTTTTAAATTTTTTCTATTGGCCCTAGTTTCTGTCCTCATAGGACTTTATCTATTTATCAATACCAGTGCAGGCAAAGAGTATCTTCGAGATATCGCAAATGAAAAATTGAGTCAAAAATCGGGTTTGGAAGTTGAAGTAGAGTCCATCAGTCTTGATCAGTATCCTGTAATTGTAGCCAAACTAAATATAGAAAAAAAAGCCAATCTTACCCTTACAGGTTTCCTCACCAACAGTTCTCTGGATATGGATTATCATCTTATAAGCCGATGTATCGCATCAGAAGTATGTAAAATAGATGATGCCATAGATGTCACAGGGCATGTCAGCGGCCCTTACTCTCGAGTTGCGATTACTGGCTCAGGAAAAGCACTGGACGGCAATGTTAAGTATGAACTTATCAAATATACCGATAAGGTTGAAGATCTCAGTATAGTGATGCGGGATGTAAACTCAACAAAGCTGTTTACACTTATGGGTTATGATGAAGTGATCAAAGGTAAAGCAAATATCGATGTGAATTTTGAATTTATGGAAAAAAACAACAGAAAAGGTTCATTTGTCTATGCAATCAAAGACAGTAACCTTTCAGGATTGACACTGGATCTACATGCAGAAGTCAACATAGACGGTATGCTACATACTTTTTATTCAAATATCACATCACCCTACATGAACCTATATATTTCAGATGGGCAGTATGACCAGGACAAAAAACTTGCCAGAGCAAGTTATAGTCTTGATATCAAAGACCTCTCGGCTTTGGAAACGCTCTTAGGCTATAAATATTTAGGTCCTTTCTATGCTACAGGAGAAATGATATATAACAATCATTTGATGATCACCGGCTACTCCAAGACATTTGGTGGAAGTTTGAATTACTTTTTTGAAAAAGACGGTTTATTCGTAGACCTTCACCATGTATCTTTTAATAAATTCATGCAGATCTTCCCTTATCCGCCGATAATGAATGCGGATGTATTGGGCAATATGTATTACAACTTTATAGAAGAAACCCTTGTTGTAAATGCAGAACTGGACAAAGCAAAGATAATACATACTAAACTGATAAGACTGATCCGTAAAAAATCTGCCGTCAATTTAAAAAAAGAAACTTTTTACAAAAGTCAAATGGATGCAAGCTATCATGACGGTATTCTCGTTGGAGATATAAAGCTTAAAAACGAAAGAAGTCACCTCTATTTGACAAGTATAAACATGAACTCCAATGTCGATACACTTGATACCTATTTTGATGTAAAAATGCAAAGCAGAGAATTTTCCGGAAAAGTCTATGGTTCACTGGATGACCCAAAAGTAAATCTTAGATTGCAAAAACTAATCAAATATGAAATGTCAAAACAAATGGACAGGATTATGGGTGAAAAAGCTACACAGGTGATAAGAGATATTCCGATGGAAGGTCTGGCTGAAGGGATGGCTGCAGGAGCTACAGCATCCTTTCTAAATCTCTTCTTTTAAGAGGAGAAAACCCATAAAAGATTCAAAAAGTAAGTGATCATAATCTCTCTGGCATTTCATCTTTAAATGCGATAGATTCTGCTTTTTCCAAAATCACCAAAGCACCCTCTTGGATCATCATTTGGGCAAGTTCCTCTCCCAATGCATCACATTCACTTACTTTTGAAGTAAGTTCTTTATGCATGATGTTTGTACCGTCAGGATAACCGAGCATTGCCTTTACAGAAATAACATCTTCATCTATTACCGCATTTACAGCTACCGGAGCAGAACAACCCGCTCCTATGCTAGAGATAAAATCACGTTCTACTTTTGTACAGATGAATGAATTTTCATCATTGAGTGTCATTGCTATTTCACGCACTTTGTCATTGTCACTCACGATCTCTATTCCCAAGGCAGCCTGTCCCATCGGCGGTATGAAAAAATCCAATTTTTCTACATAAGGAATATCTTTGAGAAGATCAAGTCTATACAGTCCGATATAAGCTAGTATGATCGCATCATACTGCCCTTCTTTAAGCTTTCTGAGTCGTGTGTTCACATTTCCGCGAAGCTCTTTTACCTGAAGGTCAGGACGCTTTTCTAGAAGCTGCATTCGCCGTCTAAGACTCGTTGTACCAACCACTGCACCATGAGGAAGATCATCAAGACTTTTATAGGTATGCGAAAGCAGAACATCACTTTGATCTTGACGCGTTGTAATAGCACACAGTTCCAATCCCTCTGGTATATAGGTAGGCACATCCTTAAGTGAATGAACTGCAAGGTCAGCATTGCCCTCAAGCATTTCATCCTCAAGCTCTTTGGTAAAATGTCCTTTACCTCCTATAAGAGCAAGGGGTTTATCAAGTATCTTGTCACCTTTGGAGGTGATCTTGTTCAGCTCTACCCTGATATGAGGGAATGATGTTTCGATCCTCTCTTTCACATGATATGCCTGCCAGAGTGCAAGATCACTTGCTCTTGTTGCGATAATTAATTTTTCCACTATCTGTTGACCTTGTTATTTTATAAGCTTTTCATACCCGTTTCGCATCTTATCCCACTCTCCATCGATATAGATCGTAGGTGTACCAGAGACCATCATCCTGCCTGAAGCCATCTCATCTGCTTGCATGGCATCTATGACCTCTTTGGCATTTACCTGGGCTGCAGTGACACTATAGCCGGTATGCGCTTTTACAGCAGCAAGTACCTTGGTCATATCCGTCTCTCTTGGATCGATCTTCAATGAATAGATCTTTTCAGCCACATCTGCTTTGCCTTCATGCTGTGCAACATGCATTACACGTGTCAAAATACCAGAAACAGGATGTATGCGAAGTAACGGTAAGTGATAATAGTAGACTGCGATCTTTTCAGGATTTTCCTTGGCTGCCTTAAATATCTTCGGTACTACATCTTGACAGAACGGACATTGAGGATCAGAGAATACAAGTATCTTGTGTTTTGCATCCTTGTTTCCAAAAAGTAAATGTGCGTCATTATAATAGCTCTGCGGTACCGTCGGTTTTATTTCATCACGGTAGTCATTTCCTGTCTTAATATTTACAAGGCTTCCAGTAATAAGACCATCTTTCACGAACATCATTTCAGGGGCATGTATCTCTCTTTTCTGATACTCAAGATCCATAGTTGTTAACAGGATCGTCCAACCAGGGAGTCTTTCATCTGTCTTAGACTCAATTACTGTGACACCTTTTACTTCTACTTCCGGATTCTTAACTACGTTTTTTTTAACATAGCGAGTTAGTTTTTTGGTATCAGGCTGTACATTTGCACTAAGCGTTACGGTCGCTGCGACTGTGCTCATCAATAATTTCGACATCAATGACATTATCATCTCCTTGTTTTGTAAAGTGTGTTGTTCGTTCAGGTGTTATTTTAACAATAAATTGTAAATAAAGTGAGTAAAAAAATGCCATAAGCCCTAAAAAATCACTAAAAACACCAGGGATCATAAGAAGTATCGCACCAATAAAATAGGCCATACTGACATTTTGAAACCTTCTTAGATCAAGCTTTCCCTGTCTCATTGACTGCATATTGCCCAGCATGGTTTGGGAAGACCTTTGAAGCAGCATCATACCAAATGCAAAAGTGACCACGATCCATACGACAGACCATAAAAAACCGATGCTCTCACCAGTCTTCAAAGAAAGATACAGTTCAATAAGCGCAAAAGGTATAATCAGAAATATCATTTAAAATCTTTCTGCCAATAGATCGGCTATATTCTCAACAGAGACTTCTTCTTTACCCATTCCATCCCTTGTCAAAAACTCAACAATCCCTTCAGAGAGTTTTTTACCGATCACAACAGCATGAGGAATACCGATAAGTTCATAATCATTCATCTTGGCGCCGAATCTGTCTTTTCTATCATCAAGCAGCACATCGACACCTTTGGCTAACATGGCCTCATACAGTTTTTCACCTAAAGCTACCTGTTCCTCATCCTTGATGTTGGAAACAATGATCTGCAGATCAAACGGTGCTGACTCTTTCGTCCATATACATCCATTCTCATCATGATTCTGTTCAATGATCGCTGCGAGTAATCGGCTCACACCGATACCGTAGGTTCCCATGACCATCGGTTGTGATTTACCATTCTCGTCTAGGAAATTCGCTCCCAGAGGTTCAGAGTATTTTGTACCCAGTTGGAAAATATGCCCTGCTTCTATACCTTTTGTATAGCGCAATGAACCGCCACATGAAGCACAAGAGTCTCCCTCTTGTACTGCTGATATATCATCATATAATTTTTCAGTAGCTGAAAATGTATCTATACCCTCTAAAGCGCTGTCTACAACCAGTATTTCCACCATGCCTGTCTCTTCATGTTCTACAAGATCGTTGGCATTGACAGCGTTGCATGCTTTTACATCCTGAAGCTCAACAGTCGCAGGCAGGGCAAATTGCACTATCTTTGTCACACCTTCATCATACAGTGCCTTCATCGTGATCACTTTTATTTCAGTGGAAGCGTCATATGTTTTTGGTTTTGATACAGCCGCTTCAATATTCGCACCGTAATCACACCCATCACATACCACGATCGTATCTTCTCCGCTGTCAGCAAGTACCATGAACTCTTTGCTTCCGCTTCCCCCGATCGCACCGGAATCAGCATCTACTACTCTGAATTCCAAGCCAAGACGTGTAAATATCTTTTTATATGTCTCTTCCATCAATGCAAATTCTCTTTGCATGTCTTCTGTTGATACATGGAAACTGTAGGCATCTTTCATTAAAAACTCTCTTCCGCGCATGAGCCCGAATCTTGGTCTGATCTCATCACGGAACTTGAGATTGATCTGGTAGAGATTTAAAGGAAGTTGTTTATAACTCTTTACGGTCTGTCTGACAAGGTTCACCATCATCTCTTCATGTGTCGGTCCCAGGATAAAGTCATTCTCCTTACGGTCCTTAAAACGTAACAGCTCTTTACCGTACTTTTCTAAACGCCCGCTCTCTTCCCAAAGTGCTGAAGGGGTTACAAAAGCGAGGCTTACTTCCTGGCATCCTGCCTTATCCAGCTCCTCTTTAACGACGGCATGT
>DATCTA010000109.1:0-2248 GCA_036568165.1 Sulfurovum sp. | reverse complement strand
AAAGATGGAGAACTCTCAGCAACGGAACATTCACTTGTAAGGAACCTCTTATCTGCAGGAACGATGGAAGTAGTTGAGATCATGATCCCAAGAACGCATATTGCCTTTATTGAGGAAAAAACTCCATTGAGTGACATCATTGAAATATTTCGTAGTAGTAAACATACACGGCTTCCTGTATATAGAGGTAATCAAGATAATTTGATCGGTTTTCTGCATGCTGAAGACTTCGTTAGATTACAATGGAATGAGATAGATACTAAAGAACAAAGTATTGAAAAACTGCTGCATAAACCGGTTATTGTAACACAAACCAAGAAAGTTGATGAGATGTTTGATTACCTCTTAAATCAAAAAGCACAGGCAGCAGTGGTGATCAATGAATTTGGTGGGGTAGAAGGACTTGTCAGTATGAAATCTGTGATCCGTTATGTTTTTGGTTATAAAGACGGTAGTGACATGAAAGATGACAAAATAGAAGCCCTTGATGATGGAAGTTATGAAGTGCCTGGCAGTATGTCATTGACTGCTTTTAATCATTTGACCAACTATGGCCTTAGTGATCCGCGTATGACAACGATCGGCGGTATTGTCCTTCGACATTTAGATCATTTCCCGGAACCTGGAGATCAAGCTGAGATAGAGGGTATAAGATTTGAAGTCATGCAAATGAATGGATTGGAAATAGCTCATGTAAAAGTCTCTAAATCAGTTAACCCGGTAAATAAGGTCACTTCAACTGATACCGTTGATAAGGAGAAAAGTTAATATGGAAATAATTTTCACACTCCTCGCTATTATCATACTGGTTTTATTGCAAGGGTTTTTTTCCGGTTCGGAAATTGCCTTGGTACATTCAGATAAACTGAAACTTCAGCATTTGGCAAACAAAGGGAAAAAGGGTGCACAACTTGTACTCAAGCTGTTTAGCAAGCCTGAAACGATTTTAGGAACAACACTGATCGGTACCAATATCGCAGTGGTCACTTCAACAACCTTGGGTACTATTCTGATGATAGATCTATTTGGCGAATACGGTGATATGATCGCCTTTTTGGTGTTCACACCATTACTTTTGATATTTGGAGAAGTGGTACCTAAAAGTGTCTATCAGCAAAAGGCGAATTTTCTGGCTCCTATTGTGATCTACCCACTTAAATTCTTTGCGTTGGTCTTATATCCTATTGTGTTCATTTTTTCAAAGACAGCCCGTATGGTAGCAAAATTATTGGGGGCACCGGCTACAAGACCGGATCTATTTAAGACTCGTGAACAGTTACGATCGATGATTGACATGTCTGAACTGGGAAATGATGTAGATGTATTCGACAGGGAACGTATACGAAAAGCCGTACACTTGTCCGATATGACTGCCGGGCAACTGATGGTTCCTGTAACTGAACTGGTTGCACTAGAACATAGAGACGGTATTACTGATGCTATAGCGCTTATTCAACAGTTTGGTCACTTGCGTTTACCTGTTTTCTCAAAAAAGCATTACGAGATAAAAGGTGTTGCTGTTTTTAATCTTTGGGACCTGATGGATACTGAAATTGATCAGCGAAAGATGGAAGAATTTATCATCACACCTCTATTTGTATCACCTAGTCAGCCTATTATCGAGTTATTGGCTTTACTGGAGCAGCGTGAGGATCATCTTGCTATTGTAGTTGATGAGTTTGGCTCAGCAGAAGGAATGATCGCTCTGGAAGATATCTATGAAGAGGTTTTAGGCGATGCAGCAGTGATCAGTAGTTCATTTGGGGGATGGATACCTCGACAGTATCATCAATTCGAGGCTCTGGGTAATGACTGTTTCTTGTTGGATGGAAGGTTGCCTCTGTCTGAGGCAGAGGAGTTGTTGCATATCCGTTTTCCTATAGGGATGGCACAGACAGTAGGTGGTCTGTTAACATCAACACTTATGCATATTCCTAAGCAGGGGGAGTTTATTATTAAAGCGGGTTACCGCTTTACTGCTTTGGAGGTAGCGGCAAACAGAGTCATAAAAATACATGTTGAACCTATGGCAATTGAAAATAAAAATGAGTAAATACTTAGTATTGACCGACAATTTTTAATCGACTTTTACGCAATTTATCTTTCTTATTTCTATATTTTTCATGTATTATAATAGATATACACTGCAAACATAAACTACTTTCAGCTAACACTCAAGTAACACTTTTATAACACTTGGGTAACACTCTTCACGTTACACTTTCTTATAAACAAATAAAAGGACTGG
>DATCTA010000108.1:0-3061 GCA_036568165.1 Sulfurovum sp. | reverse complement strand
TGTAGGCACACCCTTTACGCTTGGCAACAATGACATGGCAGATGCATCTTCTCTCATTACTTTAAGCAGAACGAACTTTTCAAGTCTTTTCTCAACAGCCTCATCCTGCAATGTCCGGTATTTCATTTTTTTGCACCATCTGCAGTTTTCACCCTCTACCAGGACCATCACATTCTTTTTCTCTTTTTTTGCCAATGCAAATGCACTGTTTACATCTTTCATCCACTCCAATGAAAAAAGTGTACTTGACAGTAACAAAAATCCCAATATTACCTTGCCCATATCGATCCTTTTTTAATGAAAATGTTTCACTGTATGTTTAAACACATCATATAGCGCCTCAACCTCTTTGATGGAGGTTCTCTCATTAGGTGCATGTATGGTATCATTGATCACACCAAACTCTATCACGTCTATACCGTATGCGGCGATGAAACGCGCATCACTTGTACCCCCTGCAGTAGAGTGCTTAGGCATGATACCGCATACTTCCTGAATACTTTTATCTATAGCACGTACTACGGGACGATCTGTTTTTGTCAAAAAAGGTTTTGCGGACTGACTTAAGGTAAGATCATATTTCATTCCACTGAAGTACTGGTGCACAAATGCTTCTACATCTTCGATAGAGGTCTTGGTAGAGTTTCGAACATTGAACATCATTTTGAGCTTACCTGGCGTTACATTGGTCACTTCCATACCTGCACGAATATCTGTAATAACGAATTGGCTTGGCCCGAAATAGGCATCACCTTCATCAAGATTTACCCCTGCCATTGAAGGCAGTACCTGTGCTACTTTATGGATAGGATTGGTCGCTTTTTCCGGATATGCTGCATGTCCCTGTTTCCCATGTTTTTCGATCACACCATTGATCGAACCTCTTCTTCCTACCTTTATCGCGTCACCAAATACGCTCTCGCATGTCGGCTCGGCAACGATACAGCAGTCGGGTAAAAAATCGATCTGCTTGAGATGTTCGAGCATGATCTGTGTACCGTATTTGGCTTCACCCTCTTCATCAGATGTAAGAAGCACAGAAAGCGTCCCTTCAAAATGGTCAATATCTTTACATGCCTGTACAAATGCTGCCACCCCTGCTTTCATATCCTGTGCACCGCGTCCATAGATCATACCTTCTTTGATGACGGGTATGAACGGATTGGTATCCCAATTGTCTCCCGGGGGTACAACATCGACATGTCCTGCAAAACAAAGATGCGGCCCCTCTGCAAATTTTTTACTCAGTAAAATGTTCTTCACACCCTCTTTGTTCACATAGATCGCTTCAAAATCATCAAGATACTCTTCGATGAACTTTAATGATCCTGCATCATTAGGTGTCAAAGATTCAAAACTCAACAATTTGAGCAATAGATCAACTACATTCATTCATACTCATTTTTAAAAATTTTTCTATCATAGAAATATACTCATCAAGATTTTCAAAACGATGATTTCCGCCATATTCCACGATAACTTTATGTTTATTATAGAGAGATTGTGCTTTAGTATAATCCAGCACTTCATCACCGCTTTGTAAAAGGATCAGATACTTTCCTTGTTCTGGGGCTGTTTGTAACATTCTAAGCTGTTCCAGATACACAGGCTTAAATTCGAACACTTCCTCATCACAAAAACGTTTTTGCCATCCTGTATAAGCGGACAGTGTCTCCCATGGCTGTGTTGAAGGGTTGAGAAGAATCGCTTTCATTCGATACTTTTCAGCCAGGATCGTGGCATAATATCCGCCCAGGGAAGAACCTATCAATAACCCAATATCTTCAGATTCTATAATCTCTTCAAGCATATCTATGGCATCAATAGGGGCAGCCGGAAGATCAGGTGAGATAACATTCTCCTCACCAAAATGTGATGCAAGAAGTAAGGATTTATTTCCCTTTCCACATGAAGCAAAACCGTGGATATAAAGGATCTTAGGCATATGATCTTTCTATCTCACCGCGATAGGTTACAATGCCTCCAAAATGGTTTAAGACATTTGTATGTCCATGCCGTTTAAAAATATGTTGCACCTGTCCGCTTCTATTACCTGTGCGACAGGTGAAGACAATAGCCTTATCTTTGTTCTCATCAAAAAGTTTTTGTGCCCATTGTGGGAATGAAGAGGTTGGTTTAAGCATATCAACACCCTTGATATGCCCCATATTGTATTCCATATCTTCTCTTACGTCCACCAAAAGAAAATCTGCTTCTCCCTCCTCTCTTGATTGAAGAAGCGTTTGCAGTTCTTCTGAATTGATATCATCTTTTTCAAGTAATTTATGCATAATATTATTTCTCCAGATCTAAAAATAATCCAGCATTATAATGAATGAATATTATAACTTGCTGTTAATATAAAAATATTTTCTTCTTAATTTTGTGCTGCAATATATTCAGGTGTACAAAAGATCTGACAATGACATACACCATCTTCAGGGATCTCTTTTTCAATAGCAGGCTTGCATGGACAGATCCTGTCATCAGTACTTTTGAACTTTCCTGGTTTGGATTCATCAGGTTCAACCATGTAGCAAGGACAAAATCTTTTACCATAAAGCAGCTTGTGACGTGCAAGCCCCATAATCACACCTTCATTGATATCTTCATTCGTATTATAGACCCAGCCTTTGCTCTCACAGACCTTATCAGTAAATTGTTTGGTCTTTTCCAATTCGTTTTTAAACTCTTCTGAATTCATATCCAATTGTTGCATATTTTCAATCCTTATATATAGATAATATGGTGTAGTTATATCTTAAACTAAATTAATATATAATAAGTCAAATCATAAAATAGCGTATACTAAGGTAGATGATGCAAATAGATAACACCGTTTTAGCAAAGCTTGAAAAACTTTCGCATTTAAAGATAGACGACTCTAAAAAAGAAGAGGTCATGAAACAACTTACAGGGATCTTGGATTACGTAGATAACCTAAATGAGCTTGATACTGAAACCTTGGACGCTTCATTCTCGACACTTGAGGGCGGTACACCTTTAAGAGAAGATATACCTAGAGAAGCTGATGATATTGCTAAAGATATCTTATCACATG
>DATCTA010000107.1:0-4875 GCA_036568165.1 Sulfurovum sp. | reverse complement strand
TGCCAAACCATACCCTAACTCTTTGATGCTGTCACCATGGTCTTTATAGACCTGTGAAATGGCAATGGCAGGGATCCCCTGAAGTACTGCTTCCATGGCAGCTGATGCAGTCCCGGAGTAGGTGATGTCCTCTCCCATGTTGGAACCTATATTGATCCCGGAGATCACAATGTCCGGTCGGTTCTCTTTGGTGAAGAGTTTGTTGAGTGAAAGAAACACACAATCAGTCGGTGTCCCGTCATCAAGTTTATAAAAGTCCTCTTCGATCTTCACAAAATTAAGAGGCCTGGTCAGTGTCAGCGAGTGTCCACACGCAGACTTTTCTGTCGTGGGAGCAACCACTGATACATGCCCCAGGGGTTTAAGCGCTTCTACCAGTGCTTCAAGACCTTCAGACTCGAAACCATCGTCATTCGTAACCAATATCTGTTTCATTCTATATACTTTTCTGGATAATTTTATCCCTATTATAACCTTTTTGGTATAATAGCTACGATTAGAAATAAATTCATATTATATTAAAGGACCAATCGTGCAAAAAGAGCCGATGTTAAAACAAACCTATAACAAACTCTCAAAAGAGCTTGAACAGCTAAAAACTGTGGAGAGAGGAGCTATAGCCAAAGTCATTGATGAAGCAAGAGAACTCGGCGATCTTAAGGAGAATGCAGAGTATCATGCTGCTAAAGACAAACAGGGCTTGATGGAAGCACGTATTACAGAACTTACTGATATCTTAGGTCGTGCACAGGTGGTTGATCCTTCGACATTGGCACATGCACGTGTAAGTTTCGGTTCAACTGTATTACTTACTGACCAGAATACGGGTGATGAGGTAAGTTATACGATCGTAGGCGGAACAGAGTCAAATCCTTCTAAAGGGTTGATCTCCATACAGTCGCCGATGGCTAGAGCACTTATAGGCAAAGAAGAGGGAGATGAAGTAGAACTTGTACTTCCTAGCGGTAAAAAAGCATATGATATTGAAGAGATCTCGTATAAAGAGATCGTATTAAATTAAGAGGAAAACATATATGGTAAAAGTAGGTGTTGTAGGGGCCAGCGGATATACAGGGCTTGAGCTGGTTAAAATGTTGGTATCACACAGTGGATTTGAGCTTACCTACCTTGCCACAACAGCAGGAGATTCGACCATAGAGCAGCTGCATCCATCACTGCAGGATGTAATAAGCCTCCCTGTGGAAAAAGCGGATGCAGATGCAGTGGCAGAGTCTTGTGAGCTTGTTTTTCTCGCACTTCCCCATAAAGCTTCTATGGGGTTTGCGAAAACACTTTTGGACAAAGGGGTAAAAGTAGTCGATCTCTCTGCAGATTATCGTCTGGAGCTTGATACCTATGAAAAGCACTACTGTGCCCATGAAGATAAAGTACATTTGTCTGATGCTACCTATGCACTGATAGAGTATTACAGAGAAGAGTTGAAAAGCACCAAACTGGCAGCGGGTCCAGGATGCTATCCGACGGCTACACTGCTTGGTATCCTCCCTTTCATCCCTTATATCGACACTTCTTCACCTTTGTTTGTGGATGCAAAGTCAGGAGTAAGCGGGGCAGGGAAGAATCTAAGTGAAACAACACACTTTGTGACCATCAATGACAATATCTTTGCATATAATCCGCTAAAACATCGTCATGCACCAGAGATCGCTGAAAAGATAGAAAAGATACACGGTGCTAAGATGAATGTCAATTTTGTACCACATCTCATTCCTGCAACACGAGGTGAGCTGGTTTCTGTCTATGCAACACTGAAAGATGATATCGATCCTTTGGAAGTGTTAAAAAAGCATTATGCCAATGATCCGTTTATCCGTATCAGAGAAAATCCGGTTGATATCAAAAGTACTGCAGGAACGCATTTCTGTGACATTTATGCTGCCAAGAACGGCAATGCCCTTTTTGTCTCTTCAGCTATAGACAATCTTCTGCGTGGAGCAAGTTCTCAGGCACTTGCAGCAGCCAATCTGATGTGTGGATATGACGAAGGCATGGGGATCCCTATGATCTCCTATGTACCGTGATCATGGATAATACTAAATAATATGATAAGCATACAGGAGCAGGCACTTTTCATTGCTGACTCGCATTATCCTCATCATGGAGATGCTTTTTTAGACTTGCTCAAAAAGCTTGAAAGCGGAGAGATCCAAACGCCCCAACTCTTCTTGATGGGGGACAATTTCGATCTGCTTTTTGGATATAATGACTACATACAGACCTTTTCAAAAGAGGCGATCACCCTTTTACAAAGACTTTCCAAAAAACTTGAAATACACTACTTTGAAGGAAATCATGATTTCTGTTTAGAAGAGCTGTTCCCTGATATTCGCGTCTACAGTAGAGAAGAGCAGCCCGTTATGTTCCAACTGCGTGATAAAAAGGTTGCCATATCTCATGGTGACAAATATGCTACAGGCATGGTCTATGATCTCTATTGCAGGATTTTGCGTAATAAGAAGACGCTTACCTTTCTCAAGCCTTTTGAAAAAACGATCATCGATCATCGCATGAAAAAACTCTCGCAAAAACACATCTGCTTTAATTTCATAGGTTTTGAAAAAAGAGTAGAACAGATCTTGGAACACTATCATGAGGCTGACTTAGTCATAGAGGGCCATTTTCACCAGTGTAAAACCTTAGGTAAATACGTCTCTTTGCCTTCATTGGCATGCCAGGGTATGGTAGGTGTCATGGAAGAGGGCGAGATACACTTTAAGACGCTTTAATGGTTTATATCACACTCTTTTTAGCTGCTTTTGCATCTGCTACACTTTTGCCTATGGGCAGCGAGGCGTTATTGCTTTATGATATTTCGCAGGGATATGCAGTTTGGATACTTTGGCTGGTGGCATCAGTGGGAAATACATTGGGATCTATGGTGAATTATTGGCTGGGATTTAAAGGGGAGGCTTATCTGGAGCATAAAGGCTATGTAAGTCAAGAAAAAATGGACAGAGCCAGAGTGTCATTTGATAGATATGGCGGATGGACATTGTTACTCTCATGGGTACCGATCATTGGAGATCCGCTCACATTCATAGCAGGTGTGTTAAAGTACAGATTTTGGTGGTTTACAGTGATCGTAGCGGTAGCCAAGGCTACACGTTACGCTGTGATCGTATTGATGTTTATGCAGTAACTTTAGATGTTTCGATCTTCTTTGCAAGCAGTTTATCTGTATAAAAAGACCCGAACGGGATCAATGACAAGATAGTGTAGAGTGCAGTCTCTTTTAGTGTAAAGCCAGCCTCTTTCTTTGCTTCAATGATCTGATAGATAAATGCAAATACAAGAAGACCATGTAGCATACCTACTACTTTTGTCGCCATAGGATAACCAAAACTGTATTTCAACGGCATAGCGATAAAGATAAGGATGATAAATGAGATACCTTCGATTTTATTGATCAAACGGAATTTTTGTAATTCAGACATAATTTCTCCTAATTAATTTTTGTGAGTATAGCAAAAGATGTTTAACAATACATTTTTTCTGGGTTTTATTTTCAAATTTTACAAAAATGTAACACATCTTTGGTATGAGAATTAGGATAAAAGTCATGTATCCATTGATCAAAACGACGGAGTTTTCGCCTGTCGAACCGAAGTAGTATAAAAATCAACCTATCAGTTCCGAACAGAGATCAAAACGATTGTGTGTCATCAAGTGCACTTTGCCATGCAGATCCATCATCTCATCAAAGATACGTTTGGACAAGGCAAAGCCTACTTCCTGCTCTTTATCTTCACCATCCATCGCTGCCAGGTTCATTTCATCTATGATCGGTTTTGGTACAGAGATCCCAGGAACTTTGTCATCAATGAAGTTAGCTGTTTTGGCTCGTACTATAGGGAATTGGCCAAGTATGAGATGGGCTTCTTTTGCCGTGTCTCTTATACTCATCTCTTTTGCCTCTTCAAAGAGTGCCAGCAGTTCTTTGGCATTCTCAAGATTATAGACAGGCTGGGTAATGATGGCTCTTGCCCCGTAGTTCAGTTTCTTTACCATTCGTTTTTGCAGGCTCTTCATATCTTTTGCCGTTGCATTGCTCACAGCAAAAGGGTAGATAGGTTTTGGTGCGGGGTTGAGTGGTTTATTGCTGTAGTCCACGCCATTGTTAAGGTGGTAGATGATACTCAAAAGCAGGGTAGAGTCACGCTCAAGTACCCCTTTCACTTCAGGTTGGTCAGAGTACTTTGCAGGATCACCTGTAAGTGCGAGTATACATCTCAGGTCAAAATCATTGGCCCCTAGCAGGGTAGACTGCAAAGAGAGCTTGTTCTTGTCTCTCATACTCATTGTAGCTATGACCGGCTTTTTGAAAGTCTGTTGTATTTTTATAGCTGAGAGCACACCTGACATTTTGAGTTTTGCCAAAGGGTTATCGGTACATGAAAATCCTGTGACCTTCTCATGTAAATTGTGTTTTTTGATGTCAGCAATGATCCCGTCTATCGATGCACCATGAGGGGGATTTACTTCAACAGTGATAAATTTTTTATCGTTGCACAGGATATCGCAAAATTCTTCATACATGCTATTTACTCTTTTGTAATTATTTATATTTGGGTTTCTTGGTTATAATTCTATCTAAATAATGCATAGAGGGTTATTACGAACATAACCAAATCATAATATATTAACAAATATTAAATTAGGAATAATGATGACTAAACTAGCCGTATTTGACTTTGATTCAACACTGATGGATGGTGAGACCATTGATTTTCTTGCAGCGCCGCTTGGACTTGAAGAGCAGGTTGCAGCGATCACTGAGCGTGCAATGGCAGGAGAGTTGGATTTCTACAAATCACTTAGAGCAAGAGTAGCACTGCTTGAAGGTTTGGAAGAAGA
>DATCTA010000106.1:0-3563 GCA_036568165.1 Sulfurovum sp. | reverse complement strand
GTTTGGTATCAATGAAAAGATACACTCTTATCTTGATGCGATCTATTGGGCATTTGTAACCATCTCTACTGTAGGTTATGGAGATATTACCCCTGTAACTGAGATGGGCAAAGTAGTCTCGATGTTCGGTATCATTATTGGTATCGCTATGATCTCGTTCGTGACTTCAGTCATGGTATCCGCTTTATCCAGCAGGTTCAGCGAACTGCGTAACCAGGACAGTATCAACAGTGTAAATAAAATGCATAATGTCGTCATTATAAACGGATATGGTCATCTGGGAAAAACGATTGCCAAAAAACTGAAGATACATAAAAAGTATAAACCGGTTATTATAGAGATGGATGAAGATAAGGTGAATCTTGCAATGGATGATGGGTACAATGTGATCAATGCGGATGGTTCCAGTGCGAAGATCATTAAAATGATGTATGAGAGAGGCAACATCGCTGCAATGCTTACCTTGCGAAGTTCAGATATCAATAATATCTATTTTATACTCAATGCCAAAAGTGTACAGTCTGATTGTGTGGTCTATGCACGTATGAATGATAGCCAATTGCGTCCGCAGTATGAAGCGACAAAAGTTGATGGTCTTGTAGAACCTTATAATGTAGTAGACACAAAAGCGTTCCATTACCTCAAAAGACACAATGAAGATCACAAGAAAAATATCTTCTTTTTCGGATATACACACAAAAGCAGTCATATCTGCAAGTTGCTCAAAGATGAAGGGATCGAAGTGACGATCTACGAGACCGATGATGAAAGTTATGAAGCGGCGAAAAATGATGGTTTTGGCAATGTGATACGTATCGATGAAAAAAGCAGTGAATTACCTGAGATACATAACGGGATCGTTGTATGTGCCATGAATGATGAGACATTGAATGTATACTATACGATCACACTGCGTGCAAATGGATTTGATGATGAGATCGTAGCATTGTCTGATACGAAAGAAGACAATCGGAAGTTTCTTCTTGCCGGAGTGAGTCAAATATTTGACATGTATGACGAAAGTGCGTCACAATTTGTTGAACTAATTGAAAATAATGTACGAAGGGCGGAAAAATGAAATTGGCAATTATTGGTGCGGGTAAGTGGGGGCAGGCACTTTATCATGCCTATAGTCAAAAAAATGATGTGGTGATCTCTTCGCGTCAAACGAAAGATATAGAGAATTTCGTTCCTATAGAAGAGGCTTTAGAATATGAATATCTGATCATGGCTATTCCTGCACAATTTGTCAGAGAGTGGATGGAAAAGAACTTTGTGGACCATGGACAAAAGATACTTGTTGCTGCAAAAGGTATCGAGACCAGTACAGGTGCATTTCTCAATGAAGTCTATGGAGAGTTTTTACCTGATGAGAGGCTCGCTTATATCTCAGGTCCTTCATTTGCAGCTGAAGTGCAGAAGTCACTGCCTACCGCACTGATGATAAGTTCCACCAATGAAAAGCTCGCCCGTACCTATGCAGATGCTTTGCCTGATTTCATCAAAGGGTATGTTGACAAGGATGTGATAGGAGCAGAAGTCTCCGGTGCTTATAAGAATGTCATTGCCATCGCAGGGGGTGTCTGTGATGGCTTGGCGTTGGGAAACAATGCACGTGCTGCACTTATTTCTAGAGGCTTGGTAGAGATGACACGTTTTGGAGAGGCCTTTGGTGCAAAGACAGAGACATTTCTTTCACTAGGAGGCGCCGGAGACCTCTTTCTTACTGCAAGCTCGACACTCTCAAGAAATTACAGGGTAGGCCTGGGACTGGCACAAGGTAAAAATATGGATCAGATACTGAAGGAACTAGGTGAGGTAGCAGAAGGTGTTCCTACGGCCAAAGCGTTGCACAAAATAGCTTCAGAGAAAAATATCTATCTTCCCATTGCTGAAGAGGTGTACCAGATGATAGAAAACGGAAAAGACCCTATGGTGAGTTTTAATGATTTACTAGGTTAAGTTTTGGTAGAGTAAAACATATAAGGAAAATGAGCAATGCGAAATAGATTGGCTTTTATACTTTTACTATGTATTTCCACTGTCCTGCCTGCCGATGAGATTGAACTGCCTACCCATGAGATCTATTTTACAGGGCAAAAACATTTTGAAGAATCTGATCTCCAGGATGCTTTGGGTGTCAAAGTACCAAGTTTTTTTCAGTTCTGGAAAGATGATACGCCTCGCATCAAAGACAAACTTATAAAATCCATACATCCCTCTTTGAAAAGCTTTTTTGACTCAGAAGGCTTTTACGATGCTGTTTTTTCCATTAAAGAGACAGAGACTACCATAGTTATCACAGTGGATGAGAAAGAACCTGTAAGGATCAAAGATATCAATATCACCAGTGATTATGATATCTCATCGATGGTCGATATGAAAAAAGATGCTATTTTCAGAGCAGCGGATTTTATCGCGGTAAAAAATAAGATAATTGCAGCCCTCATGAAAGACGGGTACTGCAGTTATGATCTTGACACCAAAGCCTATGTGGATCTGGACAAGCATACCGTTGATCTTCGTTATGTCTTGAACAAAGGCGGGGTATGTACATTTGGAGCATTGACGACCTCAGGTCTGGAGACGATCGATGAGGATGTCATTCGTACACGGGTAAAGGCTAAAGAGGGAGAGCGTTACAGTACGGATCTTATACAAGATACATCCAATAGACTTTATGGGCTCAATGCTTTTGACAGCGTACTGATCAATGTCGATAGAAAGTTTTATAATGTTGTTCCTGTGGATATCACATTTGCTGAGATGGAAAAGCCTTATCATATGGAAGCGGGTGCTGGGTATGATACGTACGACGGTATGCGCGTACTTGGAGAGATCACCAAAAGTAATTTTATGGGTGATGCACAGCAGCTAAAACTTCAGGCGTCCTGGTCCCAAAGAGAGCAGTTGATAAAACTGAGCTATTTTAAACCTGCATTTATGGATATCTTCGGATATTATACGGATCTTGCCGGCAATACAGGATATTCAAACCTGGAATATGATGGCTTTAAAGAGAAGAAAGCATTTTTAAGAGCCTTTTTAGAGCATGAACATAGACGGTTACTGTTGCGTGCAGGTGTTGCTCTTGAACATATAGAGATCACCGCTTTGGACAATGTTGACCCGGGTGATCTGTCACAGGCCGTGAATGAGGGGACTTTCCCTCTTTTGTACCCCTTTGTAGACCTCGTATATGATGCCAGAGATTCCAAGCTTAACCCGAAATACGGTTACTATCTGGGCGCTCACGGTGAATTTGGACTCTCGTATGACGAAGAAGCAAGTGTGTATCTGAAAACTTGGTTTGAAGGAAGGATCATTCATACGATCTCGGATATTACACTGTCTGCTGTAGGAAAAGTAGGTGTTTTGGATGTTACGAATGAAGACGGTCTGCCTGAATCGAAGTATTTTTTCGGTGGTGGTTCTTTTTCGAACAGGGCATATGGTTTTAGAGAGATCGGAGTGATCATTTCTCCTACAGAGGACAGCATCTATGGTGCTTCAACGATGGCCAACCTCTCTTTGGAGGCCAATTATCCTGTATGGGGAGATGT
>DATCTA010000105.1:0-9795 GCA_036568165.1 Sulfurovum sp. | reverse complement strand
AAGTCTCTTAAAGAGATCGCTCCAAAAGAGTTGGGCTCACGTAAAAAGGTTTCACTCTACCTGGGGGTTGAACTTAAAGGGAACTATTATGCATTGGTGATGGAGCTTCAAAAGAAGAGCAGGGTACTTCGTAAAGAGGCAGATGAATTGATGCATTTACATGAAAAACTTGAACGATACGTGGGCAGCAAGATCACTAAAAAATATATCATCATCAAAGCACCATTGTGTTCTCATGCTAAAGCGATGTTAGAAGAGAAAGGGTGGAAGGTCTGGCATGAGGGATAATGTATTATTCGCAGATATTGGCAACTCGTATTTCCATATTTATAATGGAAAAGAGATTGAACATCTGTCTTACGAAGAGGCTATATGTAAATACAGCCAGGAAACACTTTATTATATTTCAGTCAAGCAGCAATTGGACAGTACCATCGAAAATATACACTCATGGGAAAATATATCCAATCAGATACAATTAAAAGGTGCATATGAAACCATGGGTGTTGACAGAAGGGCATTATGTTTGAGTCATGATGATGGTATTTTGGTGGATGCTGGGTCTGCTATTACAGTTGATATCATGCAGCATGGGATATATATGGGGGGATTTATATTCCCCGGTTTAAAAGCAATGTTACAGGCGTATAGCTCCATTTCTCCGATCCTTGAGACAGAGTTGAACGAGAGCGTACCCTTGGATAGATTGCCCACCACAACTAAAGATGGGATAAGCTATGGTATAATCGCGTCTATAAAAGCACTCATAGACAAACATAGTGATGGCAAAAAACTCTATTTTACAGGTGGAGACGGAAAACTTTTATCCGGTTTTTTCAATGAAGCTACCTATGATGAAATGTTGGTCTTTGATGGGATGCGAAAAGCACTGAAAGCGACTGGTCGCTGAGCTTCCTGCTGAAGGAAACTAAGTGTTAACGTCAGTCTTTAAAGCGTTGCTTTAAAGGCGTATATATAAAATGCTAAGGAATCAAAGATATGTTAACAGTAGCACTTCCAAAAGGAAGAATAGCAGAACAGACACTTGAAATATTTGCGGAGATCTTCGGTGGGGAGTTTAAGTTTGAAGGCAGGGAACTCATCCTGGATATGGGCGGTTTTCGTTTTTTAAATGTACGTAACCAGGATGTTCCAACTTATGTTGAACACGGGGCAGCAGATATCGGTGTAGTCGGTCTTGATGTGATCACTGAAAAAGAGCTCGATATCATCCAGCTTCTTGATATGCAGCTGGGAAAGTGTAAAGTGGCTATCGGGATCAAGAATGAAGATGAGCTGGATTGGACACGCCCCAATATTAAAGTGGCAACCAAAATGGTAAATATCACTAAGAACTACTTTGCCAACAAAGCGGTAGGGGTAGAAGTAGTAAAGCTTTACGGTTCGATAGAATTGGCTCCGCTTGTAGGTTTGGCAGATTGTATTGTGGACATAGTCGAAACCGGCAATACGATGAGAGAAAACGGGCTTAAAGTTGCTGAAGACATTATGGATTCTTCTGCACACCTGATCGCAAATAAAAATAGTTTCTACGGAAAGAAAGAAGAGATTCTCTCTTTATATGAAAAGATCAAAACGGTAGTGAATGACCGTAACAAGTAGATCTTTAGGATCTTAAATAAAAGGATGTAAGTCATGGTTGATTCGACTGTAGATCCACTTGATCTCTACGCAAAAGTAGAGGACCTCCTAGGTGTTAAGGAAGCTGCACCTGCTCTTTATGCCCATTATCTTCTTTTTTTAAAATCAATCGAATTTGAGACCCTTTTGGATGTAGGTTGTGGTTCAGGAGACTTCCTGCGCCAGATGCACAGTGTTCTCAATATAGAACAGGCCAAAGGGATAGACCTAAGTCCTATCATGGTTTCCAAAACAGTGGAACAGGGCTATGCTGCTGAGTGCAAGAAGCTGTGTGATGTAGACGGTCAGTTTGATGTACTGACAGCTGTATTTGATATGCTGAACTATTTGGATAAAGAGCAGCTGAAAGATTTTTTTGAGTGTGCAAGAGCACATTTGAATGAAGGTGGATTTTTTGTTTGTGATATCAATACCCTCTATGGCTTTGAGGAAGTAGCAGTAGGTGCCTTTATCGTAGATGATGAAGAGAGATTTTTGACCATTGACAGTGATTTTGATAATGGCGAATACAGTGCAGAGTTCACACTTTTTGAGAAGAAGGATGCGCTATTTAAAAAGTCTCAAGAGACGATCAGACAGTATTATCATACAGTAGGTGATATTGAGATGTTAAGCGGTATGGAACTCATTCAGAGCGATGAGGTCAATCTTTATGAATTTGATAAAGCGGATAAAATGTTTCTTGTTTTAAGAAAGGGTTCGTAAGAATGTATGAGATATGAAGCCCATCCTTTAGATGAACTTCATTGCAAAATAGGCCTAAACCTATTTTAGATTTTCAAATGGGCTTTCAACAACATTCTTTCTATCTACGATATACGGAATAAGTGCTGTTTGTCTAGCTCTTTTGATCGCTGTTGTTACAAGCTCTTGGTGTCTTTTACAGTTACCAGTAAGTCTTCTTGGCATGATCTTAAATCTTTCACTTAGTGAGAATTTAAGTTGTGCTAAGTCTTTGTAGTCTACATAGTCTACTTTTTGTTCGCAATATTTACAAAATCTTTTTTTGAATTTTCTTCTTTCTGCCATGTTGTTCTCCTAGAATGGTATTTCATCTTCATTGATGTCAATTTCTGGAATGTTTGATGCTGGTTGTGTCGATGCACTTGGAGCAGACTTCGCAGGCTGGTTATAGTTGTTGTATGATGGAGCATTATATTCTTCAGGCCCATCTTGTTCACCATATCCGTTACCACCCATCGGTGCTGCTTCATCTTTACCCCCAAGCATTTGAAGGTTCTCTACGGTTACAGAGTGTCTACTTCTTTTGCTTCCGTCCTGTGCTGTCCATTGGTCAAGCTTCAATCTTCCGTCTACTAAAACTTTGCTACCTTTACGTAAGTACTGATTTGCAATTTCAGCAGTTCTGCCAAAAAAAGTAAGGTCTATGAACAGTACCTCTTCTTTTTGCTCACCTGTTGAAGATTTGAACTTTCTTGTGGTTGCAATGGCAGTATTGCCAATAGCGCTCCCACCTTGCGTATATTTGATTTCAATATCTCTAGTAAGGTTCCCTGCTAAAATGATCTTATTGTACATAAGGTTGCTCCTAATCTATAATTGATTATGCTTCTGTTGCTTCCGCTTCAGCTGCTTTTGTCTCTGCTTTAGCGCCTTTGTTCGCTTCTGCTACAAGTTTATCAAATTGTGCGATCTCTTTGTTCTTTGTGTATTTCACAGTTAAGAACTTAATGATATCTTCGTTGATCTTAAGGTTTCTCTCAAGCTCGTGAATCGTTGATCCCGCTGCTTTATAGAAAAGAACAGTGTAGTAACCTCTATTGTGTTTTTCTACTTGGTATGCAAGTTTTCTCATACCCATCTCGTTCGTACCAACAAGCTCAGCACCTTCTTTTGCAAGAACATCTTTAATTTTTGCAATTTGAGCTGCAATCTCTTCTTCTGTAAGTGTAGGTTTAATTACAAACAGTGTTTCATAACAAGTCATTATTGTTTCCTTTTGGTTTAATAGCCCATATATACAGCTGCAAACAAACATCGTACTATGAGAATGTTAGTATAGCTGTCCAAAAATGAGCAAGAATTTTGGAAGCGTTATATTACTATAATAACCCTTAGGCGCACATTAGAAAAATATTTCCAAATTTTTTTGCAAGAAACAATAAATTTTAATAAGTTTTCTTGTATTATTTGATAAAGTTAATTTATAGGAAAGGGAATTATTATGGAAAGAAGAAATTTTTTAAAGATTTCAGCAACATCGGCAATGGCAGTAGCTATTGCGCCATCACTCATCACTCAAAAGCTTTATGCGGAAGATGGAAGTCTGTTTCAAACATTTGAAAAAACACAACTTAAAGATACGGAAGGCAATCCACTAAAGGCATCAGCATTAGTGAAAGAGCAGAACTATGTATTTATGTATCCTCATGCTGCCACTCCGGCAATTTTGGTGGATCTTCCTGAACCTACACAAAAAGACATTAAGCTGAAAGCTGAAGATGGAACTGAATATCTATTTAAAGGTGGTGCAGGAGCAAAAGGAACGATAGTTGCTTATTCTGCTATCTGTCAGCATCAGTTAACCCATCCTACAGAAAAAATGACTATGTTCCAGTATGTACCGACTTCCGGAAAAACACTGGCATATGATAAAGCAGGTGTTTTTGTCTGTACTTCTCACCTTGCCGCATATGATCCAAATCAAGGTGGAAAAGTGGTCGGTGGGCCGGCAAAACAGGGATTGGCTCAGATCGTCCTTGAGGTTGATGCAGATGATAATATTTGGGCTGTTGCAGTTCTCGGACCTTCAAAGTTCCAAGAGTTTTTTGATGCATTCAAACAAGAGCTTAAAGAAGTGTATGGAAGAAGAGGTGCTAAAAAATTAGTAAAAGATGAAATAAAAGTTCAAAAACTTGAAAACTTTACAAAAGAAATTATCCAAGCATAAGACTCTATAACATCCATAGAAGACAGGATATGTCCAAGATCCTGACTTCTTACTTTTTACATCCTCAAAAAATACCATTTCTATAACATTCAATGTGAATATTTTTTCACCTGTAGATGGAAGTATATGCTTCTTTCAAAATTTTTATATATCAAGAAAATAGTGATAAGAATCTTTTTGTCTATTTTATTTTTCAAATTAATTTAAAAGATGATATAAATATTATGAAAAAAATAATGATAGATTTATATAAGTCGATTTAAAAAATTCTCAAAATAGATAACAAAAAGTGAAAATTTGACGTTAAAATAGAGCCATTAAAACGTTGTTCTAAATGTCATTTTCTCCCAGTATATCGGGCTTTATAAGGTATTGTAAACTACATTATATCCTATAGTTATTACATCAAAATCCCCCTGTACCTTTTTGTTACATCTTCAAAAAAATTCATAAATTCATTAAAAATAATTGCCATTAAATGTAACTTCTGTCATAATAAATTACTTTATATTATATATAGAGATTAACAATATAATTAAAATAGGAGACATTATGGCAATGAACAGAAGAGATACGTTTAAGCTTGCTGGTGTTGCTGCAGTAGCAGCAACAATGCCAAGCATGGCAGTGGCTAGTGGGAAAACAGCAGCAGCTAAGAAAGCAACTGGTAAGTCAGTTGTGGTCATAGGTGGTGGTTTTGGTGGTTTGACAATTGCTAAAGCACTTAAAAAGAAAGATGCGAAGATTGATGTGACTGTAATTGAAAAGAACAACATGTTTATGGCATGTCCTTTCTCAAATACGCTATTGGGTGGTCTTGACGGTGTAACTCTAGATACACTTGTTGGAGATTATTTCCAGCCAGCATTAAAGCATGGTTACAGCTTTGTAAATGCAACAGTAACGGGTATCGATAGAAAAGCAAAGGTTGTCACAACTACAACCGGAGATATCGCATATGATGTTCTTGTACTTTCTCCAGGTATCGAATATGATTTAGAGAAACAATTCCCATCTTGGTCTGCTGAAAAGATTGCTGAGGTTGCAAAGGCTTGTCCAGGTGCTTTGATCCCAGGTAATGAGCATATTGCACTTAAGAGACAACTTGACAACATGGATGACGGTAACGTGATCATTATACCACCTGCAAAAGGAAAGTTCAGATGTCCTCCAGCTCCATATGAGAGAACTTCAATGTTTGCAAACTACTTGAAAAAAGAGGGTATTGCTGGAAAAGTAATCGTTCTTGACAATAAAGACGGTAAATTTGCTAAAGGTGGAGCATTCCTAGAATCTTGGAAAGATCTATTCCCAGATATTATTGATTATAAAGGTCTTACAGAGATCGTAGATATCGATCCGGTTAAAAAGACAGTTACATATAAAGAATTTGCAAATGTAGATGATGAAAAAGGTGTAACTAAAACTGAAGCGTATCAGGTATGTAACCTTATTCCAAATAACAAATGTTCGCCAGTAGTTGCTATGTCTGGTATTGAAGTGAACGGTGCAGGATATGCAATCATGGATGGTTACAGCTTCAGATCTAAAACTGACAAGAACATCTATGTTATCGGTGATGCAGTGAGTCACGGTATTCCGCCAAGTGGACAAACAGCTATCTGGGGAGCACACAGAGCAGCAGGACAAATCGCTGATCAGCTTAACGGTAAAGTATTTGACCCTAAAGCAGGTCTTCCGGCTAAAGCAGCAAACGTATGTTTCTCAATGGTAGGTGGTGCTCCGGAAGAAGCGATCATGGTAACGCATGAATTTGTTGCTGATCCAAGCGGTTCACTAAAAGGTATCGGAAATGTACCTAAGCCAAAAGATGGTGGTGGTAAATATAGATCTAAAGGTACTGCTACAGCTACTAGAGAGTGGTTTGGTGGTGTAATGAGAGAACTCTTCTCATAGTCGTCGATCTTTTCGATTATTTGCACCCATCTTTGAATGATGGGTGCAGGCACTTACTAGTGTAAGCTTCTTTACCCAAACCTTCAAATCTATGTACAACTAATCAAAAATCTTTGTCGACTATTACTACTATACTTTTTTAAAAAATTATTTAATTTTAAGTTTCATTTTGCAAAAAAATATTGCTCATTGCTCATTGCTCATTGCTCATTACTTAAAGATATCCCTGCAATTTGATCAGCATACTATAGAGCATGACTTCTTTTTGTGTGGCAGGTGCCTGTTTGATGAGTATTTCGCTTTCGAGCAGATGTTCAAATATTTTGAGCAGGGCAGCAGACTTGACGCGCAGGGCCAACTGTGCTTTTTGTTCTTCAATGTGTTTGGGAAGTTTGTACCCGAGAATCGATGCTGAATCTACATGACCATGAAGTTTGATGTAGGCATGGAACAAAAAGATCTGATTAACAAAGTACTGTGTCGAGCGAAGCAACGAAGCTTCATCCTCACCCAGTTCAAGCAGTTTAGTGATGGTCGCCGTGATAGGTTTTTTATTAAAAAGATCGATGAGGAGCTGTTCTGTCGCCAAAGGTGCAGTCGAGTAGACAAGTCTATCAATGTCTTTGCTCGTCACTTTCATACCCAGTATGGCAAGTTTATCAAGTTCATTGGCGCATAGGGCCAGGTTGTTATTGAGCAGAAGCATGAGGTGCTGCAGAGCAAAGTGGTCGATGTCAAGATGGATCTTTTGTGCTTTTTGCTGCAGCATTGCCACACCATCTCTCACATTGGGTTCAAAAAACCTTACCCACACCCCGCCTTTTTTTTCCGAAAAGGATGCCTGCATGCTCTTGGCATCTTTGTCAGATCCCATATAGGCGTAAAGAAAGTAGTTGTCATCATTTTTATTCGCGAGTTCTATGAGTATGTCGAGCTCTTTTTTGGGTATCTTCTTGTCATGTTTAACAACAACAAGATTGGTTCCGCCGAACAATGAGCTTTGAGAGAGAAAATTCTTTGCCTGATCGAAATCCCATTCATCATGATAAAGCGTGAGCATACTCTCTTTTGCATCCGTTTTCTTGATGTAAAGATCGATATAATGATCTATAAGATAGTCATTTTCACCATAAAGTAAAACGGCTTTGGGCAGAGCCTGTTTGAGCTTTTGGTCAAATTCTCTTTGATACATTAGGCCAACTCCATCTCATCTTTACTGAGCTTCTCAATAAATTCGACCATGATGATAGCTTGTGCAATATTCACTTCATTGATCTTTACTCTAACTCTATCAAAAAGCATGACATTGTCACCTCTGAGATGTACTGTAACCCCTTTGATCTCTCCAAAAAGCACTGCTTTGGCACTCTCTTCAACCTCAATGATCTCAGCTTCAAACACTTCACCTATATGCAGTGCTGCCCAGCGTGCGAATTTACGGTCTCTAAAGTCCCACTCTGCTTTGGTGGCTTCTCTTTCCAGTTCACTTACCCTTGCACAGAGCGGTTCGATGTTTCTTAAAAGATAGCTTGCTTCTTCAGGCTCATCACGCAGCTGCGTTTTGATAAGGCGGTGCAGGATCAAGTCGGAGTACCTACGTATTGGTGAAGTGAAGTGGCTGTAGTGGCTAAAGCCCAGTCCAAAGTGTCCAACATTTTCAGCGGAATAGCTTGCCCGTTTCAAAGATTTGATGATAAGCGAATCCACTTCCGCAGAAAGGTTCATTTTGGCTGCTTCTTTTTGGATAGCACGTATGAGCGAAGGAGAATCTTCATACTCCTCCACATAAAGACCTATAGTGGCCAGTTCAGTCAAAAGGTCCTCTATCTTGAGAAGTTGTGGCGGTTCATGTATACGGAAGATACTGTCACCTTCACCGGTAAAACGTTTAGCTGCTGCCTGGTTTGCCAAAAGCATACACTCTTCTATCAGGGAGTGCGAAGGCGTACCTGTCTCTATCTGTGTACTTACAAGAAGATGATCATCATCTATCGTGAGCTTGGTCTCCTCAGATCTAAAGTCAAACCCCTGTTTGAGCCGTTCATGGTGCAATCTCACAGTGATCTTTTGTAAGGGGAGTAACCATGTGAGTATCTGGTTTACCGTATTGCTTAGATCCTCGGCACGGTTTTGGAGTATGCTGTCTACAGTATCGTAGTTAAAGCGGTGTTTTGAATGGATGATCGCTTCAAAGAACTCTTCATTAAGTGGTTTTAGGGTACTTTTGTCTAATTCTATTTTCGCAACAAAAGCCAATCTGTCAACTTTGGGTTTGAGTGAACAGATATTTTCACTCAGTTCACGTGGTAGCATAGGAAAGGATTTGTGCGGAAGGTAGGTAGTAAACCCTCTTTTTTTTGCCTCTTTGTCTATGTTGGTAAAGAAAGGCACATAGTGACTGACATCTGCAATGGCAACATAAAGGGTATAGTTTGGGATATCAAAGTAGATCGCATCATCAAAATCTTTTGCCGTGACCGGGTCTATAGTACAGAAATCGAGATGCGTGAGGTCTACACGGTTTGGATGTTCTGCTTTTGTGACTTCCAATTCAACTTCAAGTGCATCTTCAAGACACTCTGGAGGAAATGCATCCTGACGATCAAAAAGAGCCAGTGAGATCTTTTCATCTACTTTAGGATCATCCAGGTTTCCCATCACTTCAAGTACTTTGTCTGTATCTACATCTATTTTTAACACGGTTCCCAGTTTAAATGCTTTAAGATCCATCCCATCCATAACAGCATGTGTAGGTACACCGGTACGGATGTCAAGAATGAGGAAGTTGTTGGATTCATCTCTATGCGTGTAGGCAATATTAAAAAGATGTGCTTTTTCTATAACAAGTTGAACTTTACCGCTGGGACGACCGCGTTTAGCGAGGAAACGCTTGGCAACGACTACGTCCCCATGCTTTGCACCCCATAGATCATCAGGTTCTATGAGCAGATCTCTTTGTTCTTTAAATTCTGCTTCCACATATCCATTGCCATCTTTACCCATATAGAGTCTACCCACACGATAGATGGATTTCAGCCTCCAGAGCCCGTCGACTTCTTCAAGAGCACCCAGCTGCTGCAGCGCCTGAAAACTGTTTTGATTTTCTTGCTCGATGTCTGAAACAAGACATCCGTTGATAAGTTGTATGGCAAAAGGGGACATGTTTTTCTTTCTGATAATTTCATTTTAAGATAGATGATTATAGCACAATTTATATTTTGTATTTTATGGTTCAATAGATGTATGTATCTACTTTTTTTAAAAAAATCGCCCTGACCGAAGGGAGGAATTGCCCTTGGGTTGAG
>DATCTA010000104.1:0-17112 GCA_036568165.1 Sulfurovum sp. | reverse complement strand
AACCTGCAGTCTAGTGCAAGATACAAGGTAAACAAAGTAGCACAGGTCTTACAAAACTACCCTCAAACAGTTGTAGGTGTTGCAGGATTTACGGATAATGTAGGAAGTTACTCTTATAACCTGGATCTTTCTAAGAGACGTGCGAACAGTGTAAGTAATCTTCTTGCTGTTAATGGAAGACCGTATACCAAAGGATGTTCATACGATAAAGCGATCGCACCGAATGATTCTGCAAAGAACAGAGCACTTAACAGACGTGTAGAAGTCTACCTCTATGCAGATCAGAACAAAATGACTGATCCTTGCCGTTAATCAAAGTTATTTCAGCAAGTTAAGCTCACGCTTGGCTTGCTCTGCATCCATTGTTCCGGCAAAGAATTTCGCTTCAACATCATCAATTTGAGTTGAAAGTTTTGCCTTTAAAGCATCCCCTCTAACTCGCTCATTTACAAATATTTTCATATCTGAAAAGTCAGGGAAGAGCCCTAAAAATTCTTTTTTTAATGCAGAGTTATTCCATGCCTGCACCTGTGTACTGACTGGTGCGCCGGTCAGATCAAGTATCTCCCGGCCTATACTGTCAACCGTTTTGTATTGATCATACTGATGTTTTATTTTATACTCTTCGTTTTGGAACTTTTCATCCTGTTGGATATCGCCGACAAAATTCGTAATAAAATAAAGAAAACCTACACCTATAAGTATAAAGATAAATAAACTTTTATCCATAATAGCATCCTATCTAGTCACGTGATAGAAAATTATACTATAAAATTTGAAGAATATGTTGATAAGATTTTTGAATTTGTAGATGGTGCGGATGAGAGGACTCGAACCTCCACGCCGTAAAGCACCAGATCCTAAGTCTGGCGTGTATACCAATTTCACCACATCCGCATGTGATTGTCTGAACAATACTAAGGTGGTACACCCGTCAGGATTCGAACCTGAGACCGCTCGCTTAGAAGGCGAGTGCTCTATCCAGCTGAGCTACGAGTGCACATAATAATAAATAACACAGCTGATACAAAAAAAATGGTACGCCAGAGAGGACTCGAACCCCTAACCCTCAGATCCGAAGTCTGATGCTCTATCCAATTGAGCCACTAGCGCTTCATCATTCGGGTGGTTACCCTGTTTAATTACCAATGGGGTGGATGACGGGGCTCGAACCCGCGACACCCAGTGCCACAAACTGGTGCTCTACCAACTGAACTACGCCCACCATAATTAAATGATTACTTATTATTATATTGTTAAATACCTAAATGGTCGGAGTGAAAGGACTCGAACCTTCGACCCCCTGGTCCCAAACCAGGTGCGCTACCAGACTGCGCTACACTCCGTTACCTTTAAAAAGGAACGCAATTATAATCAAAAGGCTTCAATTTGTCAATAGATTTTAGTAAAAAAGTAAAAAAATATACTTTTATTCTTTAAATTAGAGGTACTTTAGGGGTTAATGAGTATAATAATTCAATCTACATGGTAGGGTGAACATATGAACGCAGTATTTGAACAAATTAATGGCTTTTTGGGCTCTGTTTTCTTTTTTGATGTCTTTTTCGGAAGCGTAGAAGGAGCCAGCATGCCTTTTATCGTAGCATGGCTGATCGTAGGGGGTGTCTTGCTCACCTTTCGTTTTGGCTTCATCAATGTACGTATGTTCTCCCACTCCTTTAAGATCATTACAGGCAAATACAAAACAGCTGACGATGTAGGAGAGATCACTCCTTTTCAGTCTCTCACCACTGCGCTTTCTGCAACTGTAGGACTAGGTAACATCGCAGGGGTTGCGATCGCCATTGCCGTTGGTGGGCCAGGTGCCACTTTTTGGATGATACTGGCCGGATTTTTCGGGATGACACTCAAATTTACTGAAGTCACCCTTGCACAGGTCTACCGGGAGAGGAGACCCGATGGACGTATCATGGGTGGTGCGATGCAGTATCTCTCCAAAGGACTTGCCTCCAAAGGGCATGTAAAATTGGGGAAAATACTCGCTGCGTTGTTTGCTGTGCTTGCCATAGGAGGGAGTTTGGGTGCAGGTAATGCCTTCCAGACCTCACAGGCAATGGGCGTACTCTCTGAGCGTGTACCTTTTTTTGAAACCTACCCCATTGTTTTTGGACTTATCATGGCTACATTGGTCGGGTTTGTGATCATAGGGGGTATCAAACGTATCGCTCACACTGCAGAGAAGATCGTTCCCTTAATGGTCTTTGTCTATCTTCTTGCATCACTGTGGATCCTTATATCAAATGCCTCTGCAGTGCCTGGAGCCCTTGCAACCATCTTTCATGAAGCTTTTGCGCCAACTGCTGCTGCAGGAGGACTTATTGGTGTACTTGTACAGGGCTTTAAACGTGCTGCCTTCTCTAGTGAGGCAGGAATAGGTTCAGCGGCTATTGTGCATTCCACAGCATCAGTAAAATACCCGGTTAGGCAGGGAATGGTTGCCTTGTATGAGCCTTTTATCGATACCATCGTTATCTGTACTATGACAGCCCTTGTAATTGTCACAACAGGTGTCTATGATCCAAGTGGGGCATTTGCCGACCTCGTAGCCTCAAAACAGGGTGCCGCACTTACAGCAGCCGCCTATGGAACAGTGATCTCATGGTTTCCTCTCATTTTGACATTCTCGATCGTACTTTTTGCATTTTCTACCATGATCTCCTGGTCTTATTACGGGGAGCGTTCTTGGACTTACCTTTTTGGTGAAAAATATACACTGCTCTACAAACTGATCTTTGTCTCATTCACCGTCATGGCATCGGTTACAAGTGCTGCTACACTTTTGGAGTTCTCCGACCTGCTTATCTTGGCCATGGCACTACCGAACCTCATAGGGCTCTATATGCTGCAGGGCGTTGTGTATAAAAACCTAAAGTCATATCTTGAAAAATGGAATAGTGGAGAGCTAGATAGAGAGTGTATAGAAAAAGGGGTTTGTGAACCTAAATAAAGGAGAGGGTTTAAACCATCTCCACACCTCTTTGACCGTTTGTAAGTTCACCGATAACGTAACCGTCTGTGTTGGCCAGTACCGTATCTACATTTTCAGGGTCGACCACCCATACCATTCCTACACCCATGTTGAAGGCTCTATACATCTCTTCTTGGGCAACATACTGGCTCATAAATTCAAAGATGGGCAATACTCTGATGCTCTCTTTGTTTACGATCGCTCTAATGCCTTCAGGCAAAACTCTAGGAAGATTTTCTACGATCCCGCCGCCTGTGATGTGTGCCAAAGCTTTTACATACTGCTTATTGGCTTTATACTCTTTAACATAGATACGTGTCGGTTCAAGCAGAGTCTCTACAAGCGGTTTGCCTTCAAACTCAGTTTCAAGGCTCATGCCCAGCTTCTCAAAAAAGAGTTTTCTTACCAGCGAATAGCCATTCGAGTGTATCCCGGAACTTGGCATTGCAATGAGAACTTGCCCTGCTTTCACATTGGCTACCATATCCATCTCAGAACGTTCAGCTATACCTACTGCAAATCCTGCAAGATCAAAATCATCCTCTGAATACATCCCAGGCATCTCAGCTGTTTCTCCACCTACCAGAGCACATTCTGACCTACGGCACCCCTCTGCTATACCTGCAACTACATCTTTTGCATTTTGAGGAAGCAGTTTGCCTGTTGCATAATAATCCAAGAAGAACATCGGCGTCCCGTTGTTACAGATAAGGTCATTCACACACATCGCCACAAGATCGATCCCGACCGTGTCAAGTCTGCCGCTATCGATGGCTATACGGAGTTTTGTACCTACACCGTCTGTAGCTGAGAGAAGCACCGGCTCTTTATAGCCTGTCGGAAGTGCATAGGCTCCGGCAAATGAACCTATTCCGCCGATTACATTTTTATCGAAAGTAGATTTTACATCACTCTTGATCGCTTCAACGAATTCATTACCCGCATCGATATCAACACCGGCATCTTTATATGATATATTTGACATTAGTTGTTGTCCTTTTCATTGTTTTCTTCACATTTGCATGCAGGAAAGATCTTCTTTAACAGAATAAGCCCCGGGCAAACCCCAGTAAATCCAGCGATAAGCAGCATTATCATCATAGCAAGCATCATGATAAATGCCAATTGAAGCATCAATGTATCACCGGCGATACCTAAACCCGCAAGTCCCATGATAAAGCCCAAAAGCATCGCCTGTACAATATTTTGCACCCTTTCAGCACACATCATCCTAAATCCTTGTGAAAATTTGCTTGTATTATAGCTAAAACTAACTTCTAAGCTTCCTCCCTAGTTTTTCTTCAACCGAACCTACTTTATTGTCAAGTCTGCCTACGGGCCCTTCACGCCAGTCGATCTTTATAGAGCTATAGACACGACCGCAATCCTTTTGAAGCTCTTCATAGGCCTTATTGATCACTGCCAATACTTCTTCTACACTTTCACCTTCTATGATCGTTCCCATAGGTGTTAACTGGTATGCTAACCCGCTTTTATCTACAATATCCAAAACTCTTGCTACAAAAGCACTTTTACTTTGGGTCTTCTCTGTAGGGAACATACTGAATTCTACTAATGCTGACATGGTTATCCTTTTTATCTTACTGCGTTTATTTTTGATGTTATAACAGATTATAGGTTATAATCACCATACAAAGGATGAAAATGGCAGATATTATCGTTGTAGGTGGTGGAGCAGCAGGACTTGTTGCATCCATTACAGCAGCAAGCGCAAGATATAAAGTTACCCTACTTGAACAGAACAGCAAAATAGGTAAAAAGATACTTGTTTCTGGTAACGGGAAATGTAACATAGACAACCGATATATCTCCAGCAACCGTTTTCATGGACAAAACCCTGACTTTATAGAAGCGGTTTTGAAAGAGCATGACTTTCCTATGGTACAACAGTTTTTCACATCCATTGGACTTGAACTCATCGAAGGCAAAGAGGGAAAAATGTTCCCTATGTCCCTACAGGCAAGTTCGGTGGTTGAAATATTGGAGTATGAAGCCAGAAAAGCAGGAGTAGAAATAATCTGCGAATGCGCTGTTACCTCTGTTAGCAAAGAGGCTGACAAATTCATCATCGAAAGTACGCAAGGTACAAAAATCTCTAAAAAACTACTTCTTGCTTCAGGCTCACCCGCAGCACCTCAACTTGGAGGTTCTGACTCCGGATATGCTTTTGCCAAAATGATGGGGCATAGCTTGATACCCAGTCATCCTTCACTTGTACAGCTCTGTTCGGATGAAAGCTGGGTCAAAACGTGTGCAGGCGTCAAAGTAGCCGGCAATGTAAAACTCTATGCCAATGGCCAATACATCACCGAGAAAAAAGGGGATCTGCTTTTTACCAATTATGGTATCAGCGGTTTGGCTGTCCTTGACATCAGCCGTGAAGTGAGTACCAGACTGGCACATTATGAATACTGTGAACTTACCATGGACCTTATGCCGCAGTTGAACAAAGAAAAACTTACAAACCTGCTGTTAGGACGAATAGAAAGTGAGAGTGCAAAGCCTCTCTCTTTGTGGCTTCAAGGCATTCTTAACAAAAAACTTATTCCCGTCATTCTGGAACAGTCAAAGTGCAATGCTGCAGTGGAAAGCGACCTCAACAGAAAAGAGGTAGGCAAACTGGTCTATGCCATTAAAAACCTCAAATTAAGCATCAATGATACCAAAGGCTTCAAAGGGGCTGAAGTCGCTACAGGAGGTATCGATACCACAGAAGTTAACCCCCAAACGATGGAATCAAAACTTGTACCTAATCTTTACTTTGCAGGAGAGATACTCGATGTGGATGGAGACAGGGGAGGATTTAACTTTCACTTTGCATGGGTAAGCGGGCTAAAGGCAGGTAAAAATATATAGGTTTATTTTTAAAATATTTTTTAGTTTGCAGCAGGTTTAAAGGTTGTTGAGAGGGAGCATACGGTCAAGTATGTGACCGAACAAACTCCCTGGAAGATGCAGTGAAATAAAAGACTATTCCTAAGACTTCTTTACATATTTTGGTGTGATCTTGATAGCTCCGATACCAGGGATCTTACAGTCGATATTGTGATCATCCGCACTCTCAACCAGTCGTATATTTTTAATTTTAGTACCTACTTTAACCACCGATGAGCTTCCTTTGACCTTAAGATCCTTGATCACCGTGACATCATCACCGCTTCTAAGCGTTGTACCATTTGAATCTTGTACGGTAAATTCCGAATCTTCATTCGCTGCTTCATCTTTTGACCATTCATATGCACATTCAGGGCAAATAAATAAATTACCCTCTTCATACGTATACACCCCGTTACATTGAGGACAATTTGGTAGTTGATCCATAGGTTTCCTTTTGTTGTATTCTAGTCACACATAATGTGAACTATTTACCCTCTAGCAAAAGTACAAGGGGTATCTGTACTAGGTTAGAAGAAGAACTATTTTGCGTTCTTCTTGTCCCTTGCCATTCTCTTTCTCACGTTCTCATCCAGATATTTCTTTCTGATTCTGATAGAGATCGGTGTGATTTCGATAAGCTCATCATCTTCTATCCATTCCATTGCACTCTCAAGCGTAATAGGTCTTGGCGGTACCAGTTTGATAGCGTCATCAGCACCCGAAGTTCTCATGTTTGTTAGCTGCTTTCCTTTAAGCGGGTTTACATCCAGGTCTCCCGGTCTAGCAGATTCACCGATAACCATACCGGCATAGACTTTATCCTGAGGTTTGATGAACATTACCCCACGTGCTTGAAGGTTAAAGATAGAAAAGGCTACTGCCTCACCGTTATCCATAGAGACCAATGCACCCGGTGTTCTGCTGACAACCGTTCCAGAATATGGTCTGTACTCCAGGTAAGAGTGGTTCATGATACCCTCACCTTTTGTATCTGTCAAGAACTCGTTTCTAAATCCGATCAATCCTCTTGCAGGTATCTCAAACTCTAACCTTACGGTACCGTCCGGCATTGGTGTAAGTGAAGTCATCTCTGCTTTTCTCTTTCCAAGTTTTTCGATGGCAACACCCTGGAACTCTTCAGGAACATCCACAACCAAATGTTCAAACGGCTCCATTTTCACACCCTCTTCTTCTCTTACAACAACTTCAGGACGTGCAAGAAGGAACTCAAACCCTTCTCTTCTCATATTCTCAGCCAAAATACCGATCTGAAGCTCTCCACGACCTGATACTTTGAATGATGCTTCACCAGTCGGTTCCATACGCATAGCGATATTCGTTTCCATCTCTTTTTCAAGTCTTTCACGAATCTTGTTAGAGGTTACGTGCTTACCTTCTGTACCTGCCAAAGGACCGTCATTGACAGACATGATAACAGAAAGCGTAGGCTCTTCTACGTGCATAGGATCTAGTGGAACAGGATTTGAAGGATCACAAACCGAGTCCCCCACATCGATATCAGAGAAACCTGCGATCGCTACGATATCACCCGCTTCAGCCTCTTGGATCTCGATACGCTCAAGTCCTTTGAATCCGATTAGCTTAGAGATACGGCTCTTTGACTTTGCACCACATGCTTTAACAAGAAGATACTCATCACCTTTTTTCACTTTACCGTTAAAGATACGTGTAATACCGATACGTCCGACAAAGTTGTCTGAATCTAGTGTAAAGACCTGAGCCTGTGTATCAGCATCCGGTGAACCTTTTGGATATGGCACTTTTTCCAAGATCGCTTCAAAAAGCGGAGTCATATCTTTGTTTTCATCTTCCATTTCCCATTTTGCATAACCATCTCTGGCTGCAGCGTAAAGTACCGGGAACTCAAGCTGCTCTTCATTTGCATCCAGTGCAACAAGAAGGTCGAACATCTCATCAAGTACTCTTTCCGGGTCTGCACCCTCTTTGTCGATCTTGTTGATAACCACTACTGGGATGAGCCCCAATTCGATCGCTTTTTTCAAAACGAATTTGGTTTGTGGCATCGCACCTTCTTGTGCATCCACAAGCATAAGTACACCATCAACCATCTTAAGTACACGTTCAACCTCACCACCAAAATCGGCGTGTCCCGGAGTATCGATAATGTTGATCTTATGGTCACCGTAGGTGATCGCTGTGTTCTTTGAAAGGATCGTGATACCTCTCTCTTTTTCGATAGCATTGCTATCCATAGCTCTCTCTACTACCTGCTGGTGAGCTGCGAATGTACCTGACTGCTGTAGAAGTTGATCAACAAGTGTTGTTTTACCGTGGTCAACGTGAGCGATAACGGCAATGTTTTTAATTTTTTGCATAAAATTGTCCTAAAATAGAGTCTCATGCCCTATGTAATTTTCGCGAATTATACCCAAAATATACTATATAAGAGATTTTAATGCAAAAAAGTACTGCTAGATAGCACTTGAGATCGCCTAAAATGATCTATAAATTCTGTCTATTTAAAGTGAAAACCCGTACATTTCATGATAGGTTTTCATCGCATAGCGGTCTGTCATGGCAGCGATATAATCTGCGATCACACGCTCTTTTGTACGAATATCAAGAAGCTCTTTTTGATAGGGAGGAAGCAGATCTATATCTTCTGTAAATGCTCTGTAGAGTCCTTGTATACACTGTTTACCTGCATACATTTTTCGAACGATCTTTTGGTGTCTATAAAGCTTCTGATGCAGCAGTTTTTTAAGTTTCTTGAGTTGTTTAGATCGCTCTTTGCTAAAACCTACAGGCAGACTCTCCTGTGCATCTATTAGTCCGCAGATAGGACTTTCCTGACGATAGTGTTGGGCACCCATCTTTGAATTTTCAATAAAATCCTCTACAAGAAGCTTGATCAGTCCGGCAACAAAACGGTGTCGGTAGAGTTTTTCCTCTCTTTTGATGCCTTCATTTTGTACCACTTCATCAACGATCAAACAGAGCTCATCACTTAAAAGATCATCAAATGTGATCAATCCATATTTTATACCGTCATCAATATCATGTGAAGTATAGGCTATCTCATCTGCATGATCCACCACCATTGCCTCAAGAGAAGGATGCTTTTCCAGGTCAAAGTCTCCCTCCAAACCTTTTAAAAAAGGTTTTTTATAGGGAAATGAGTGTTTAAGTACACCCTCGAGTGTAGCAAATGTAAGATTCAGACCATCAAAATCCTTATAGCGCTTTTCAAGTTTGGTCAATACCCTGAAGGATTGAAAATTATGTTCAAAACCTAAAACTCTTCCGTCTTCTTTAAGCAGTCTGTCCAATTCATCTCCACCTACATGACCAAAAGGTGTATGTCCCAGATCATGCGAAAGTGCTATGACCTCTGCAAGTGTTTCATTGAGATTCAGCATACGTGAAAGGGTGCGGGCTATCTGGCTTACTTCAAGTGAATGTGTCAGACGTGTACGAAAATAATCACCTTCATGATTTAAAAAAACCTGTGTTTTATACTCCAAACGTCTAAAAGAGCTGCAGTGAACCACCCTGTCCCTGTCCCTGGCATAAGGGTCCCTAAAATCTTTCTCAAAACTAAAAAATCGTTCATCTGCTCTCACTGTCTATCCTTATATTGCTCTAAATTTATAGTGATATAATTGTAGCTAAATTATAATGGAGTGTGCCCATGGAAAAAATAGAGATGTATCATATAGCGTATGAAAAGCCCAAAGTCACACTTTTACAGCAAAGTGGTCTTGGTGTTGCAGAAATCGCGGCAAGGACATGCTATGACAGTTTTGAGAACAGCGAAAATGAGTGTGTGAAAAACGCCATGAACGATCTTGACACCGATGCAGTGAACAACATCGAAGATTCAGATCTCCTCTCTAACCTGGCGTGGGTACATCATCACCATTCCATCATCGAACATGCTACGCTCAGTTTTTTGATACAGGGTACATCAAGAGGTGTACTTCAGGAACATGCAAGACACAGACTTCAGGCCATCTCTGTAAGAAGTACACGATACACGATGTCCAGTGTGATCAATGCATTTGTGGCTTCTCTTGAAAGCGAAGATGGATTTACATTCTTTCTGGCGACACTGCTTGGTTTGAATCTCTTTGTCATCACAGACAAAGAGTATCTGGCCATAGAGATCAGAGCGATCTATGACAAACTGATGTTCCAGTATAATAAGGACAATGATTTCATCGACAATGCCGTAGCCAAATCTTCCATTCCATTCATTGAAGTGAACAAAGGCAATGCAGAAACCCTTTTCAAAGCGTTGGAAGAAGGAAAAAAGAAGAGAAATGTGGGGGATGCATTTAAACATATCGTATCAGACAACTGGAAGGTCGATATGGTAGTCACGTTTAACATCAGAAGTCTCAAAAACTATTTTGACCTCAGAGATTCAGGTGCAGCATGGTTCCAGATCCAATGGCTTGCCGAGGCTATGAAAGAGGTAACCCCGGTAAAATATCTTAAACTCATCGATAAAAAGTATAAGTGATTATTAGAGTAAAATTGAGATATAATACGCACCAAAAAATATTATGTAGGAAATTTTTTTGAGACGAATCATATTAGTATTACTCATCGGCTTACTTCAAAGCACCCTTTATGCGGAAACGCTCTCGATCGAGAATATCTCCAAGCATATTCAAAATGGTCTTCAAACACGTCTGAAGGGTCAAAATAAACCCATTATTCAAAATATCTATGAGCAAACTGGATACCAACCTTTATGGATAGGGATCAACAATAGAAAAAAAGCCGGCCAGCTTATCCAGGCACTTAACGATCCGCTTTTTAACTATAAGAACAAAGCCTTTGATCAAAAATCTATCAAACTTCTCTATTATCAACTTGACAATTCAGAGATCAGTTCTAGTAAACAGGCTTCTGCTTACGCAAAACTTGATCTTGTGCTTACCAGTTCCATGGTACGTTTGGTCCGATTCATCGTCCAGGGAGATGTAGACTGGAACCTTGTACAGAAAAAATTGGCTGCGCTTGAGCAGACGGATGACATCAAATCCAGATGGGAAATGTCACCTAAACCGTTTCCTGACCAGCAAGAACTTATAGCATCCATTGTCAATGGCAACATCAAAGAGTATCTCACTTCACTCATTCCGATGGAAAAACGTTACAGAAAACTGGTGAAACTTCTGAATGATTACCGTGTCATGGATAAATTCCCAAAGATAGAATACAGCAATGATATCTTGAAACTAGGGGACAGTTCAGGTCGCGTTAAAGAGATCAAAAGATATCTGCAGATCTCCGGGGATTATCCTCAATATGCACCTATTGACAGAAAATTTGATGAAACGCTCAGAAGAGCTGTGATAACCTATCAGAAGCGTTATTTGCTAAAAGTGACCGGTACGGTAGATAAAATCATGACATACTATCTCAACCAGCCTGTTTCAGACAACATACAAGCCATTATCACGAACCTAGATAAAACAAAGCTCTATCCAAAACAATTTGAAGATGAATATATTGAAGTGAATATTCCTGACTTTAACCTAAGATACTATAGAAATGGCATGAAGATCATGAAGAAAGGTGTAGTGGTAGGGCGTATTGACCGACCAACGCCTCTCTTTGCCGATAATATAAGGTTTATGGTGCTTAACCCTACATGGACCATCCCTGACAACCTTATCAAGCGGGATCTCATTCCTGTACTTAGAGAAAACCCTATGTATTTGCAAGAAAATAATATCCGTGCATACAGAGGCAATAACGAAGTCCATATCACACCAGGAATGCTTAACCAGTATGAAAAAAGCAAAAGTCCCGTACCTTACCGTTTTGTTCAGATGCCAGGTGACAACAATGCTTTAGGCCGAGTGAAGTTTATGTTCCCTAACAAATATGATGTATACCTCCATGATACGGACAACAAGTCTCTGCTTGAGAGACGCTACAAGATCTACAGTTCGGGTTGTGTAAGGGTAGAAAATCCGTTTGATATAGTCTATACACTGCTTACGCATACGAATGGAAATTATTCTAGAAGCAGAATAGATGAAATACTTCAAAGCAATTCACCTGCTACCATCAATCTGACAAAGCCTGTTCCTATCCATATGGTTTATTTTACAGTCTACGAAGAAGATGGTTTGGCTTATTTTAAAAACGATATTTATTTGTATGATAAGATCATTGAAGAATCGGTAGAAGGGAACAAAAAATCTACATTCACGATACCTGAAAAACGTATGATCTCTGTAAAGAAAAACGCAAAACCTCTTTCTAACTAAACTTCTGTTTCATTAAACACTCTTCTTGCGCATCTTCACTCTTTGAAGATGTGCGAGTGAGATAGCCATGGCATCAGTGATATCCAAAGGTTTGATCTCTTTTTTAATACCGAACAATCTTTTGACCATGAATGCCACCTGTTCTTTACCCGCTTTACCGTTTCCGGTAACTGCTTTTTTGACCTGCAATGGAGTATATTCATAAAAATAACCCACCTCTTGAAGTATCTTTAATGAAAGTGCACCTCTAAATTGTGCCAGCTTCAAAACGGTCTTTGGACTATAAGCAAAAAAGATATCTTCAATAGCCACTTCATCTATCTTGTGAGCCTTCAAAATGACGTCGATACCCTCTACAAGCTCGACTATCTGCTCTTGCAGCTCTTTTGCTTTTATTTTCACTAATCCTGCTTCAACAAGTGAAAAGTTTTTCCCATCCCAAAATGTGATGCAATAGCCTAGATTACGGCTTCCGGGGTCTATTCCTAAAATATTCATTCACACCTTTGTTCACATAGTGAATAAAATTATTCAACTCTGTTTAATAACGCTATTTTAGCTAAAATTGGCTAAAATGTGATAAGTTATTCACATGAAGAATTTTAACTCTTTAAAATTGTGAAAATCTATTCACACATTTAAAAATATCAAGGTAACAGAGTAATGAATATTGGACAAAAAGTACTTTTTGAATTAAAAAAAGAGATCTCAGAAGTAGAGTACGAACGTTACATCAAAAAACTTGTATATGATACAAAACGTTCCAGAAGCAATATCGTCTATTTTAATGCGCCCAATATGATCGTAGCCAAATGGATCAAAAGTAAATACGCCGATAAACTTGCACACCTTTTTGAACTTCAAAATGAGATCAAGCCTGAGATAGAAATCAGTGTAGGTAAACAAACGCAGCAAAATGTAACCCCAGCTGTAAAACACAGTAGTGAAAAGAGCCATTCAAAGAGTACCTATTTGAACCCTTCATTGACCTTTGAAAGTTTTATCGTAGGAGATTCAAATCAATTTGCCTATACCACTGCAAAATCTGTAGCTGAAAAACCTGGTAAACAATATAATCCGCTTTTTCTTTATGGTGGTGTAGGATTGGGGAAAACACATCTTCTTCAAGCGATAGGAAACTATCATATTGAGCTGGGAAAAACAGTGATCTATACCACTTTAGAGCAGTTTATGAACTCTTTTACTTCACATCTGCGCTCTCAAACCATGGATAGATTCAGAGATAAATTCAGGGAGTGTGATCTGCTTCTTATAGATGATATACAGTTTTTAAGCCGAAAAGAACAGACCCAAGAAGAATTTTTTCATACATTCAATGAACTCTACAGCAATGATAAACAGATCGTCATCACTTCAGACAGACAGCCCAATAAGATCGCCGGACTTGTAGACAGACTCCGCAGCCGTTTTGAAATGGGGCTTATGGCAGATATTCAACCCCCGGGTCTTGAAACAAAAATTGCCATTATCCAAAAAAAATGTGAACTAGACGGTATCAAACTGGATAACGAGATTGTCAATTATATTGCGACCAATATGGGTGACAATATTCGTGAGATAGAAGGAACCATCATCAAGCTAAATGCACTCTCGTCAATGCTTAACCAGAAGATCACACTTGACTTTGCCCAAAATGCGATCAAAGACCAACTTAAAGAGAAAAAAGAGAATATCTCCATTGATGAGATCGTAAAGATCATCTCTAAAGAACTCAATATCAAACCGTCAGATATGAAATCTAAAAAACGTACGAAAAATGTCGTTAACGCCAGAAGGATTGCTATCTATCTAGCTAGAAATCTTACACCCAATTCTATGCCGCAGATCGCAATATATTTCGGAATGAAAGATCATACTGCCATCTCACACGCAATGAAAAAAATCAATGAACTGATCGATAGTGATGAAAATTTCAAAGTGATTTTAGAGGAACTCTCCAACAAAGTAAATACGCATACACAAAGTGATGCACTATAAACTATATTTATCATAGAAAACTTGAATAAAAAAAAGATATAATTTTAAAAGTGAATAAATGTGAATGTCTAAAAATAGTTATACATTCATTCAAATAACGGTCACATCAGCAATTAAAGTAGTTTTTCACATATTCATGTTGCACTACTACTACATACTAATTTTATTAAATATAAGGAGAGTCAATGAAGATAAGAGCACAAAAACAAATTATTGAATCTATACTCATTAATTTACAACCTTTTTTAGAAAAAAAAGATGCAAGTCAAATAACCTCACATATATTATTTAAAACTGAAAATAATAAATGTATCGTTAAAGCAACTGATTCTGAAATAGGTTTAAAGATCGTTACAGACAATATCACTATAGATACAGAGGGAGCCTTTACAGCACATGGTAAAAAACTTCTGGATATTATCCGTATACTTAAAGAGGATGAGATCACATTGGAACTTCTGGATAATACACTTATCATTAAACAGAAAAATTCAAAATTCAAACTTCCTACTTTTGATCCAAGCTCTTATCCTTCATTTCCTTCAATTGAAGATAAACCACAGATCTCTTTAGACTCTCTAAATCTTATTCAAAATTTAAAAAAGATTTCTCCTGCAATTGATACTAACAACCCGAAATTCGAACTCAATGGTGCTTTGATAAATATAAAGAACAATGGTACAGATCTGGTGGGTACTGATACAAGAAGACTGGCTATAGCAACCATACCAGGTAGCAACGAGGAACAACTCTCTTTAATCGTTCCTAAAAAAGCTATTTTAGAGATACAAAAACTCTTTTTAGATCAAATAGATATCTATTATGATCAGACCAATCTTATTATTTCTAATGAGAACTATTATTTCTATACAAGATTGATCAATGGAAAATTCCCTGATTATCAACGTATTATTCCTTCATCAACCAAACATCAGATCAATCTTCCTAAAAAAGAGATGATCGATGCAATAAAAATGATCACCACTATTTCACAAGAGATAAAAATGACACTATTATCAGATACGATTATTTTCAACTCTTTAAGTGCAGACAATGTTGAAGCAAAAACAGAAATAGAACTCAATACAGGATTAAATGATAAATTTGAGCTTTCATTCAACAGCAAATATATTTTAGATTTCATTTCACAAACCGTTAAAAATGAATTTACAATGGAGTTTAATGAACCATCTTTACCATTTATCGTGAAAGACGATAACTTTATTACAATCATCATGCCTATTGTTGCATAAAGGAAAAGCGTTATATGAGTGAAAATAAAACAAAATATATTTTTGTTACAGGTGGTGTGCTTTCTTCTTTGGGAAAAGGTATTACTGCCGCAAGTATCGGAACATTACTTAAACATACAGGATTGCGTGTAGGCGTATTGAAACTTGACCCTTATATCAACGTTGATCCAGGTACGATGTCGCCTCTTGAGCATGGTGAAGTATTTGTAACGAAAGATGGTGCAGAAACTGACCTGGATCTTGGTCATTATGAAAGATTTTTAGATACATCGCTTACACAAAATAATAACTTTACTACCGGTCTTGTCTATAAAACTGTTATTGAAAATGAACGTAAAGGAAAGTATCTTGGTAAAACAATCCAAGTTGTTCCTCATATTGTAAATGAGATCAAAGAACGTATCGTAAGAGCAGGGGAAAATAAAGATATCCTCATCGTAGAACTTGGTGGTACTACAGGTGATATCGAAGGCCTTCCGTTCTTAGAAACTATCAGACAAATGAAACATGAACTTGGTAAAAAACAAGTGATGAACATTCATGTAACACTTTTGCCATATATCAAAGCTGCAGGTGAGCTTAAGACGAAGCCAACACAGCATTCAGTTCAAGAGCTCAGACGTATCGGTATTGCACCTCATATGATCGTTTTACGTGCTGAAGTACCTGTTTCTAATGATATTAAACAAAAAATCGCATATTCTTGTGACGTGGATGAAGACTCAGTTATTGTTGCTGCAGATGCACCTACGATTTATCAGGTTCCTTTGAACTTTTTAGATCAGGATATATTAACTCCTATCTGTAAACAATTAAATCTTGAGGATTGCCATCCTAACATGGATAATTGGAGAGATCTGGTACATAAGATCATTATGCCAAGCGATAGTATGAAGATTGCTTTTGTAGGTAAATATTTGGATCTTAAAGAATCTTATAAATCTTTGACAGAAGCACTTATTCATGCCGGTGCACACTTAGATACAAAAGTAGAGATCAAGTGGGTAGATAGTGAAAAAGTTGAAGAAGAGGGACCTCAGAAATATTTAAACGATTGTCATGGTATATTGGTTGCAGGCGGCTTTGGCGGACGCGGTGTTGAAGGAAAGATCCAATCCATCCAATACGCAAGAGAGAACAAAATACCATTTTTGGGTATCTGTCTTGGTATGCAGCTTGCTATGGTTGAATTTGGACGTAATGTACTTGGACTTAAAGATGCAAACTCTGTGGAATTCAATGAAGAAACTGCTAATCCAATGATCTATCTTATAGATGAATTTATCGATGCTAGCGGTTCAAAACAGGTAAGAACAACTACTTCCCCTATGGGTGGAACACTTAGACTTGGTGAGTATGAATGTCAAACCAAAGAGGGTTCAAACCTAAGAGCGGCATATGACTCTAAAATCATTTTTGAAAGACATAGACACCGTTATGAAGCAAACCCTAAATATAGAGAAGCTTTAGAGCAAAATGGTATGGATATTACTGGTGAATCAAATGGTCTTATAGAAGCTGTTGAAGTTGTTGATCACCCATGGTTCCTAGGTGTACAATTCCACCCGGAATTCACATCTAGACTTCAAAATCCAAACCCGTCTATCTTGGCTTTTGTTAAAGCAGCACTAGAACATAAAGAGTAGATGGTTAAGCCACTAACACTTACTCAACTAGAGGCACTATTATTTCAGCGCTTTGA
>DATCTA010000103.1:0-9049 GCA_036568165.1 Sulfurovum sp. | reverse complement strand
TTTTTATTGTATTATATCAAAAATACTTTAGGCGACGAAGTGGTCATGCCCTAATAGTGGAGAGAAAGTAGATACTGCATGAAACGATTGTTGATCTTGTTACCTTTGATCCTGTGCGGACAGGAAGATTTTATTTCACATTATGAGTACGGCGAAATGCTCTATGCAAACCCGAGAGGGGTAAGCTGTGCCGAATGCCATGGAAAGAACGGAGAAGGCCAAACAATAGTTGAATTTCGTGATATTCATGGAAAGCAGCAGTTAAAAGGTGCGGATATACGCAAAAAGACGCTTGAAGAGATGATAGAAGCTGTAAATAACTATCATGAGATCATGCCGCGCTACTATCTTACAAATGATGAAGTCAAAGCCATGTATGATTATCTTCAGAAGAAGAATGAAGCCTATTTGTCAAGATTCAAGGAGACGAATAGTACAGAATAATTGGTTATAATGGTTTGCATCTTATTAAGAAGGACCATTATATGAAACTCACTACATCTTTTCATGCCCTTGTTTTAAGTGGAGGTTTAGTGTATGCCTCTTCACTTGCGGTCTATCAGGACAAAACCTTTTATAATTTCACCCCTAAAGATCATTTTATAGGTTTTACAAAAAATGTAGAAGCCAAATGTGAAGGCAGATCGATACCGCTTTTGGTCACTACAAGCTGTCCGTCGGATGAGAGACTGTGCCAGCTTTTGGATAGATGGGAACAAACAGAGCAGGAGCTTGAAACGGTTAAAGCAAATGCCCAGGTACTCGAGAAACTCATTTCTTTGCCGCAACCTACTACTTTTGATGCCGATACCTGGATAGAGAGTGCAAAACGCTTAGGTGTTGAGCAAGCCAGACTTTCTACGCTACATAAGTCGTTAAGCGAAGAGGCAGAGATCATAGAACAAGAGTTTCAAAAACAATCAGGTTCGAAACATGCCCTGCAAACCTCTCAAGTGTGTGGTAAAGAGATAGAGCTTACTATACCGCGAGGTTACATCTCTTTTTCCACACATTATGAAGCGGATATGAAAGATAAAAATAAAGCCACGATAACGCAATACCTATCTGTGACAAACAGAAGCGGTATAGATATCCAGGCTGATACTGCGATGTTCTTTTACCGTTCTTCTCAGCAATATCTTCATCCGATACATTTTAGACCATGGATTGTAAGTAAATATGAACCGCGGCCAGAACCTAAAATGGCAATGGCTAAAAGAAAAAGTATGGATATGATGGCAGAAAGAGAAATGATGGCTCCTCCGGTAGCTATGTCGGCTCCGATTGCTTCGTATGAGGATGCAAGGGAGTATAAGATAAAAGGACTCTCACTGCCTTCAACAGCTGAAACACTGGATGTAAAAGTCATCAGCTGGGATACAGAGCTTGCCTGTGGCATACGTGCCTATCCTTACCAAAACACTGATGCATTTCATGTCTGTACCTTTGAACCGAAGTACCAGATAGACAGTAATAACTGGAAAGTAAAATCTTCTGGTGAACTGGTCAATGAAAATGGGGTTGGAGAATATAGAGAAGGAAAGTATGATCTCTATACCAAAATAGAAGAAGATATTAAAATAGAGCGTCAACGTATCGTAAACAAAGAACGTGAAACAGGTATATTTGGAGGTACTGTACGTAAAAAGGATGGTTTTACACTTACGCTGATCAACAAATCAGATAAAGCGAAAGATGTCACACTCATAGAGCGTATTCCAACATCAACGACAGAAGAGATCACTTCAAAGCTTTTAAATATCAATTCAGAGAAAAAAGTAAACTATACCATGCTTAAAGATGGACAGATAGAGATGAGGTTGACACTAGCACCACATGAACATAAAAAGATAGATGTATTATTTGAGATATCGCATAATAAAGATATGAAAGTAGAATATTAGAAGAGAGGGAGTTATTGATATGCAGGCATAAAGCCTGCATTAGAGTATTAAACTCTTGTTACGTTCTCAGCTTGTGGACCTTTTTGACCTTCGCCGATCTCAAATGTTACTGCTTGACCTTCTTTTAATGTCACACGACCGCCACCATCATTGTTCACCTGGCGAAAGTGCACGAATACATCGTCTCCACCATTTTCTTGTTGAATAAATCCGTAACCTTTTTCATCATTGAACCATTTAACTGTTCCGTTTAATGTTGCCATTTTTTGTACCTTTGGGTAGTAATTTTCACTTAAATTTAAGTGGAATCCAAATCGGAGAGAAGTCTTTCGGGGGTCTAGCAATAACACTTAACACACGGAAGATGAACTCGAACCTCATCTTTCATCATAAGTATTGTATCTTATTTTGTATACTAAACCCTTAATTTAATTATATATTTTTTAATTAATAAAAATTATATTTTTTTAAAGTCTTCCAAAACGGGGCACCGGGACAACCAGTGGTGCAAGATGAACCTTTTGTACTGTCCAACGGCTTACATAGGGTGAAGGTTCGCTGCTTAGATCAATCACATTTTTATAAAATGCCGGTTTTGCATCCTGACCGAGTTCTTTAAGCATATCGTTCATTTTTTCTGTACTCATACCATATAGCATTTGAAGTTCCTGATTATAGCCCTGAGCAACAAGTACATTCAACACCCTGTTGTCTTTAAGAATAACCTGGAATGCATAGATGAATGTATTATAATGAACCCTTAACACACTTTTTGCATCAAATATGATCTTGATACTTCTTGGAGTAGTCTGATCAAATTGAAACTGCATATCGGTTCTTGCATCTTCAAACACTGCCATACTCCCATCATCTAAACGTAGAAGTCGTTGTGTGAGAAAAAGAGTACTGAAGTTATCATGTTTCTCTTGTAATGTAACGCCATGTACCTGCAAAGATGCGTCATTGATACGCAGATGTATATTGTCATTTTTGTAAGAGAGATCAGAGGTCGCACAACCACTTAATATAAACAAAACAAAAACGGTCAAAAAAGGTTTTATGAGTTTTTTCATTTACACGATCTCTGTGAGTTTTAAAACGATCTGATTGAACTCTTTGGCTGCCTTGATCATCAATTTCTCTGCTTCATCTTTTGAGTTTTCATAGAGTGAGGTAAGCTCTTTTTGTTTCTCTTCCCACAGGTCATCACCTTCCATTTTTAGCAGGTGTGCTCTGAGCTTGACGATATCAAGTTCTTCCTGTGCATTTGAAGAGACTTTTGTTGTGAATTCATGAACTACATCTTCAAGGTTTTTGATTCTTTCTTTTGCCTCCATCATACCTTGATGACTTTTGAGTTTTATCTGATCTTCAAAGTCATCGTACGCATCATCAAGCTTCTCTTCGACTTTTGATAACTGTTTCTTCAGGTCCGTCCAAAATTCATCGACCTCTTCAGTAAAATCTTCACTGATATCTTCTATACGTTCTTCTACTTTTTTTAATGATTTTTTTGATTGGGCAATGATCTCTTTTAGCTCTTTTTTCATTAGTGCGATCCTTCTATTTGGCATTTGGATTATTATAGCATTTTTTATTCGCTTCAAGAGTTCAACATTATTATGATAATATTTTTTAATAAATATATTTTGAGGGAGATATAGGATGAAAATGATAAGTAAAATGAAAATGGGGTTTCTTTTGCTTACGGGGATATTTACATTAAACCTGGAAGCAAACCCGATGCTGGCAAGACAGTATGATATGGCTTGTAGTGCCTGCCATTCACAGGTACCTGCATTGAACGATATGGGTCTCTCTTTTTTAAGAAACGGATTGAGAACATCGAGTTTTGATCCAACAGCACTGAAGAGTGCTCTTGATTCCAACAGTACGAAACGATTTATTCCGATCGGTGCGATGGTCGGAATATCTGAAAGTTCAAAGAGAGATACTACCAACGTAGTAACAAAGCTCTATATGACAGGGAGTCTCACGGAATCTATGTCCTTATGGGCTGCTTCAAAAGAGTCTTTTAATCCTGACAAAGAGGATCAGAGATTGTTTGAGTCCGGCAATTCCCAATTGTATCTCCAATACAATATTGGAGAAGCAAAGCATGTAATCAGAGCAGGGCTTATGTCTACATTGACTCAATTGGGTAACGTAAGAAGAAGTATGGCACATTCTGGTCTGCATGGCGGTGAAGGTCATGGATTAAATTATTTTTCACCCCTTGATCATTCCAGAGCAGGTACAATAAAAGGAATAGAATACTCTTACCTGACTGATGATAATATTTTGCTCTTGGCCTCTTTTGGTGAAGTGGTAAACAATCAGGATGAACATGGAAATCTAGTATTTGATGAGGGTAATGCTTTCTTAGCCGGGGTCACATACAAGACAGATTCAAACTATAAGATCGGATTGATCTATAACAACACAGAAGTGAAGGGTGATACGTATTATTCATTTATATTGCCTCTAGAGAAAGAGTTTACGTCACTTATTTGGAACTCATCGTTGGTCTATGCAAATGATTCATATAATGATTATATCGGACTGGAAAATGCACTGACGTTCCCTATGGGTGATATGGAGCATATAAAGGTGATATTCAATGTAGACAATGATGAGTTCGACAACAATAATTACGGTTACTCTTTAGGCTATACAAAGATCTACGATATGTTCTTTTTCGAAGTCGTGGGATCACGCGTAATTACAGATGCATATAACAGCAATAAGCTGATGGGGTCTATACAGCTTATCTTCTAATGGCTATTAAGAGACTCAATTGAAGTCTCTTTGCCCCTATCTAAATACTGTTATTATCCTCAAGCCACTTTTCCAATGATTGGAATTCATCTATATTTTTTGGCTCTCTTCTCAAGATCTCCGCAAAGCTTTTTACACCCATGGAAAGCAGGTACTGCAGATTGTTGTCGAATGTCGCATCCTCAATGACATAGATATAGTCTTTATGTATCTCGAACATAAATCCACCATTGGGGATCGGTGACATGGAGAGTGTAACGGTATAGTGGTCTTTGATAAGACTCTCCTTTTGAGAATACATCAGACCGATGTTATATCCTGCTGAACCAAAACCTTTAATGAGAACGACGAGTACCCGGTTCTTACCTTTTTTTGAAGAATTGAAGATATCTACAAGCTCTTTGATCGTAGTAAAACCCGGGATCTTGGAGAAAAGATGATCAAAAAGCGCTGCAAGCTTTGTTCTTGCAAGATGCCCGATGATGTATAGCAGCACCAAAAAGAGTACGATAGCCAATGATTCCCATGCAATAACATTATGTTCGGGTTTAAAACCTATAAAGTTGAACAGGGTACCCACTAAAAGTTCAATTTTGCTAAAAAGCCATGCTACAATGATCGTAATGGCGATGATAGGTAAAAGCCAGAACAACCCCTGAAGAATTGTATTAAAAAAATGTCTCATTGCGCTTTTGCTGCTCATTTATCCAGTTCCTTCAACCACATATCTACATCAGCATCACTGGCCATTTTCCAGTCTGCTCTAGGACTTAATGATATGGTACCCACCTTTGGTCCATCTGGCATACACGAACGTTTGAACTGCTGAGTGAAGAAGCGTTTCAAAAAGAGCTTGAGCCATTTGGTGATGGTCTCTTCATCATATTTTCCTTCAAAGGCTAAAGAGGCCAGGAAACGTATTTTGGTAGGTTTTGCTCCGTACTTGATGAAATGGTAGAGAAAAAAGTCATGCAGTTCATAAGGACCAACAATGGCTTCCGTTTCCTGAACGATCTCATCTTCTTTGTGCGGAAGCAGTTCAGGACTGATAGGAGTATTGAGTATATCATCAATCACTTCGGCTATTGTTTCATCATATTTAAAATATTCGATCACGTACTGTATGAGTGTTTTAGGTATACCGGAATTCATTGCATACATACTCATATGATCACCATTGTAGGTAGACCAGCCCAAGGCTACTTCGCTTAGGTCACCCGTACCGATCACAAGTCCGCCTTCTTTATTGGCCATGTTCATGAGTATGGAGGTTCTTGCACGTGCCTGTACATTCTCATAAGTGACACTGTGTTCATTCACATCATGCTCAATGGCTTCAAACTCTTTATGTGATATTTCAGTGACATCTATGGTTTTTAACGTAACACCTAATGCTTCACACAGTTTGATCGCATTGGATTTTGTTCGGCTTGTGGTTCCAAACCCAGGCATGGTTACTGCAAGGATGTTGGAATAATCCCACCCCATGATCTCAAATGCTCTATGTGTAGAGAGCAGGGCGAGGGTGGAATCAAGCCCGCCTGATATACCGATAACTGCTTTCTTGATCTGTGCATGGCTCATACGTTTTATGAGCCCGTGGGCTTGAATATTTACTATCTCTTCACATCTGTGCTTTTTCTCTGCATAGCGTGAAGGAACGAACGGCATAGGATTGATATCGCGTTCAAGTCTGCTCATTTGAGGCAGGGTATCTACCTTGATGATACGTGTTTTTTTGCGTCTACCGTCAGAGAAGCTTGATTCATTGAGTCTAAGCCATCTTAAACGTTCCAGGTCTACATCAGCAGTGATCAGGCTGCTTACAAGACTAAAACGCTCATTCTGGGCCAGAGTAGAACCGTATTCACTGATGATCGCATGTCCTCCAAAGACAGTATCGGTCGTTGATTCACCTACACCGGCTGATGCATACACATAAGCAGCCATGCAGCGTCCGCTCTGTGTACGTACCAGTTCCTCACGATACTCTGCTTTTCCTATGAGCTCATTGCTCGCAGAGAGGTTGAAGAGAAGGTTTGCACCGTTGTTTGCCATATGATTGCTTGGAGGAGTGACTGCCCAGAGGTCTTCACAGATCTCTACACCGAATGTCATATCGCAAGAATCCGTAAACAGCAGATCGACCCCAAAAGGTATCTCTTCACCAAGGAGTTCGGTTGTTGTTCTTGTGATATCCCTTCCACTGACAAACTGGCGTTTTTCATAGAACTCTTTTTTGTTTGGCAGATAGGTTTTCGGCATTATTCCCAAAATTGTACCGTTTTGCAGTATGGCTGCACAATTATAAAGCCTGTCAGCCTCAAGTATCGCTATACCGATGATAGCAATAGTATTGATATCTTTTGTCTTATCTAAAATAGTGCTTAGTGCTTGATTTTGGGATGCAATGAGTGTTTGGTTCAGTAAAAGATCACTGGCAGTGTATCCTGTTAGCGTCAACTCTGGAAATACAACGACACTGACCTCTTTTGTATGTGCTTCATGGATAAGTTTGATGATCTCTTGAGCATTTTGTGCAGGATTTGCCACTATGGTTTTGTTAACAGCCGATGCAACTCTATAATATCCAAACATACAGTTCCTTTTAGTATATCCTTGGACAGAGGTCCAAGGATGATCTACGATTAATTATGCTCTTGACTCAACAACTTCGATACTGATAATGTCATCATTTTGTTGGATCTGGTCAAGTACCATGAAGCTTTCAGTATCATTTTCTTCGATTGCACCAAATACCGTATGGACACCATCAAGGTGAGGTGTAGCTACAAATGTGATAAAGAACTGGCTTCCACCCGTGTTAGGTCCCGCATGTGCCATAGAAAGTACGCCTCTTCTGTGTGGATATGTACTAGTGTCAGTTTCACAGTCTATACTCCAGCCCGGTCCACCTGTACCGGCCATCGCTGGATTGTCTTTAGAGTGAGGACAACCACCTTGTGCCATAAAACCTGGTATTACTCTGTGAAATTTCAGACCGTTGTAAAATCCTGTCTCTGCCAAGTGAGCGAAGTTTGCTACTGTATTAGGTGCATCATCTTTAAAAAGCTTAGCCCAGATCACTCCTTTAGAAGTTGTGAATTTAGCATAGTTGTATGTATCCATTACAGATTGAACGACATCGTATCTTTTTGTTTCTCTTCCAAACATGTGTGTTTAGTCCTTATATATTAAAATTAGGATATTATTATACCACTAAAATATAAGAGGTTTGAACCATGGAACTATGTGTAGCGCTTGATCTGCCATCAGCTGAAGAGAACCTGGCCCTGGCTGAGTCACTAAAATCATACAACGTCTGGATGAAAGTGGGATTTCGTACCTATATCCGTGATGGAAAACCTTTTTTAGAAGCACTCAAAGCGATCAATCCTGATTTCAAGATATTCCTGGATCTCAAACTTTACGATATTCCCAACACGATGGCTGATGCTGCTGAAGAGATAGCCAAACTGGGTGTCAGTATGTTCAATATCCATGCTTCAGCTGGTGCTATTGCTATGAAAACAGTAATGGAAAGATTGGCTCCCTATGAAAACAGACCACTTGTTCTGGCTGTCACTGCACTTACTTCATTTGATGAAGAGAATTTCCAGAAGATATACGAAAAAGGCATCGATGAAAAAGCAGAGCAGTTTGCAAAGATGAGCTATGAAAATGGTTTGGACGGTGTAGTGTGTTCTACATTTGAGAGCAGGGCGATCAAAAATGCTACTTCAGATAAGTTCCTGACACTCTGTCCTGGTATCAGACCTTTTGGAGAAGATGCAGGCGATCAGCAGCGTGTTGCGACATTGGAACTTGCACAGAATGAAGGTGTTGACTTCCCTGTAGTGGGAAGACCGATCTACAAAGAGAGTGATCCTCAAAGTAAAGTTGAAAAGATACTAAAAGTTATCTCTACTTTTTAGTCTCAGTTTGCGGTTTGCTCAGTTTAACTGCGTTATCCATCCCTTTAACCATAAAGTAGGCACCTATAGCGAACATCGCCAATACGATAAGAGGTGTCAATTTCTTTAACATTATTTAGCCTTGTTTTGTAATTTATTTATGTAATGATAGTGACCTTTTTTAGTGATTTTCCTAAAAAATAATATAACTCTTGTAAAAACAAAAAAAATCAAAGTAATTGATACTATTTTAAGCTTTTATTTAACCCAATCTCATTATAATCTCAACCTCTTTAAACAAGGACAGTTGGGTGAGTTGGCTGAAACCACATCCCTGCTAAGGATGCGTATGGGTAACTGTACCGAGGGTTCGAATCCCTCTCTGTCCACCATAAAACTCCAACAAAAAAATCTCAAATTTTTATTAGTAACAAATTGTTGATACTCTTTATC
>DATCTA010000102.1:0-2457 GCA_036568165.1 Sulfurovum sp. | reverse complement strand
GGCAGAGGGTCTTATTTAAGACCTTCTGCAACCGCAATGGTCACCTGGTTTGAGATGAAGGTGATGGAGATCATGGCATCATTGTCTTTCCATTCGCAGTTACTGATCCCAAGTGTTTCTGAACACCCCTCGGGTTTACCTAATATCTTGACCACTTCATCGTATGTCATGCCGCTCTTGATCTTGTCATAATTGTCTTTCGTCACTTGGTTGCAGCCGCTTAATAACAGGACCAATGCTGTAATGAGTAGATAGCGTTTTTTCACGTCATTCCTTTATAGACAATGCATTTACCGGATCTATAAATGTATCATCGCTATTTTTTGCATTGCCATTATAACAAAAGTTCAGGGGATAATGCATAAATAGGCATATCAGGCTATATCCTGTTTCATCCTGTCGTCTTTTATCTTGTTGACGATCGTTTCGATCGCCGCTTTAGAAAAAGGCTTGCTCAAATGGTAATCATAAAGATTCATATGGTTTTTAATGGCCTCAGGGTCATTGGTGATCGAAACGATGACGGTATTGCACCTGCTGTCACTTTTCAGGATCTCAGCGATCTCAAGGCCAAGTTTTCCGGGCATATGGTGGTCCAGGAAAAGAACGTCGATCCGATCATCCGATGCGCATGTCTTTTCCAGCATCTCAAGCGTCTGGTTTCCGTCATAGGCCGCCTGGATCTCCGAGATCTGATTGTCATGGCTCAGCATGGAGTTGAGTATCTTGACATTCATGGAAACATCATCCGCGATGAGCACTTTCAAAAGCGTGTTGTCATTTTCATTCTTCTTGAATTGCCGGAGCTGCTGTTTCACCCTGGAGATATTGTCCATATTCGGATTCAGATACTGAAATACCGAATCCATAGTGGTCTCTCCCTCTTTGAGAAGCTTTTCTATTTCGGGGTTTTGTGTATGAAGAAGCAGGTGCTGGTATATTTTCTTTACCTCTTTGATCGCTTTGTATACCTCTACCGTCTCGAGAGTGAAGGGATGCCGCTGCATCTCCATATCCATATGATGACGCTCATGAAGAAAGATATCTTTGAATGAGTTCATGATACGCTTGATGATCTCCAGTGTCCTTTGAGAGTAGGGCTGCTCTTTTCTCGAGCATCGTATCATCCCTTCTACCTTGCCGTCAAAAACAACAGGAATCACGATCTGTGCCTCTATCTTGATCTTGAAAGGATTGTCGATCGCCGTATTGAACCTGGGGCTCTTTGCGATGTTCTGGCTCACAGAAGCTTTTTGTGTAGTATAGACATAGCCCAAGAAACTGTTTTCATCGAGATATTTTGTTTCGATCTTGGTACCCTTTACTTTATCGAAGAAAACGGCCTCTTTGTGATTGAAAAAAAATATCTCTACACTGTCGGATTCAGTTGTTTTTTGAAGTAATGTGTAAAGTTTGCTTAGATCATCGATCGATGATGAGAAGTCCGCATTGATCTTTCTGATCTCTTCAGAGCTAAGTATAGTATCTGTCGTCATCTTTTCTGCTACCTTAAATAGGGTATGAAGAGGGGAAACCCTCCATCTTCATTATTTCAAAGCCTGCTTTACTGCTGCTCTTGCCAATGCCAAATTCGCTTTTGATGCATCCAGTGCCAGATATACCGCAAGTTCCGGGAATCCAGGTACCATACTGATAATGTGCAATTGGTCCGTCAACGTAATAAGAATATCAGAGATCTCACCTTCAAGCTTCAGGCTTCTCATCGTAGCCATTTTGGCTTTGATCACTTCCGCATTTCCCGCACATGCAAGTTCGATATCGAAATTTCCGTTTGATTTCATGCCCAGTGCCATACCGCTTTCCCAATCGATCACACCCGTTGCGATCGCTCCGTTGATTCCCATAAGATCTTCGAGCACATTGTCAATGTTGTTAAGTTCCATTCATTTCCCTTTGTTAATTTATTTATACTATTTACTTATAGCAGTCGGATTAAACCTTAAATAGGATAAATATTGTCTTAATTAGCTCTTTTTTTGAGCCAAAAAGACAAAATATAACCTATATGGCGCTTTTTCGTATTTCAAAAACCAGGCACTTTCACTTATAGCACCATAGAAGTATTTGAAATACAACGCATTTTATGGTTTTTTTCAATGCTTTGGTATGGTGATTTTGTCAGTTGGTCACAATAATGTTTTGCAGTACTGAAAAGAGGGCTTCAGTTGAGGGGAGCATGCATGATCAACCCTCACGCATGCTTTTGATGAGTCTTTTGAGTTCCTGTATCTCATCACGCAGGGCCTGCAGGTGCACGGCTGTATCATCATGGGTATGGTGCATCTCATCGATGATCGTCTCTTCCGTATCATCTTTGAGCGTACTCATGGCATCTACGACAATAGCAACGATGAGATTGACCATAATAAATGTGACTATAAAGATAAAAGGTACAAAAAAGACCCATGCTTCAGGGTGCACCTCCATGATAGGACG
>DATCTA010000101.1:0-9999 GCA_036568165.1 Sulfurovum sp. | reverse complement strand
ATGGTGTTTGGGTCTTTTATCTTTGCTTCTACTGCTTGAGAGAACCATGTCTCAAAGAGTTCAAAAGGATCCAAAGGTACGCTTTTTTCATCCAGTGTCTCTTTTCTATACTCCGTACGCATCTCTTGAAGGTCCAACATTCTATCTCCTAAAGTCTTTGTTTAAAATAGTCCAAGGCTTTCTGCGAAGCCTCTTTATGTACCACGATAGGTTTAGGGTAATTCTCTATCTTGGCCTCAAGCAGGAAATTTTCATCATGCAAGTGCTTTGTCTCGATCTTTTCAAGTTCAGGAAGCCATTTTTTGATGTATTTTGCCTCTTTATCAAACTTTTTACTCTGAAGATAGGGATTGAAAATACGAAAATATGGCTGAGGATCTATACCGGTACCTGCACTCCACTGCCATGAAAGTATATTTGATGCTGCATCATAATCCAACAGGTATTTAGCAAAGAACTTTTCTCCCCACTGCCATGGAAGCAATAGGTCCTTAGTAAAGAAAGAAGCACATATCATACGTACACGGTTGTGCATATCACCGCTTTGTAGAAGTTCCTTAACTCCTGCATCAACAATCGGAACACCTGTTTTTGCCTCACAAAAAGCTTTGAAGTTTTCTACATTTTCCAACCCGTTAAATCGGTATTTATGGTTTTCCCATGACAGATTGGGAAAATGAAAGAGCAGATATGCATAGAAATCACGGAATATAAGTTGTCTGAAAAAAGGCTCTGTATCAACACCACTTTTTTTCTGTTCGACCAAAAAGCGCAAAAGTGTTCGTATCGAGATAGTCCCAAATCGAAGATCAATGCCTAGATTCGACGTAACATCTTTATCAAGATAATCTCTTTGTTTTGCATACTCAGAGAGATTGTTTTTCAATGTTTCCAATTTCTCAGTTACTTCAATAACCCGAGGAAGATTCTCTATAAATCCAATAGAATGAATTTCTAAGGGATCGACCTCTTCTTTTCCGCTCACGATTTTTGTGATACCTTGATAGGAAGTTTCAAAAAGTTTTTGCTCGGTAAAAGTATACTCATGCATATGCTCCTTAGAAAACAGTGTTTTCGCTTTGTTGTAAAAAGGAGTAAAGACAAGGTAAGGCGTGCAGTCATCTTTGAGTATTTCTTTGGGTTTAAAGATATAGGTATCATAGAGAAAATGGAAGTGAAGTACGTGAGAAACCCTGATATCCCTTTTTCTGGCATAGTTGTCATAATCACCGCTTGCCGCGACTTCATCAAAACCTTGTGCTTCTAATATAGTAAATATCTCTACGGGATCACCATAAAATATTTTAAGATCCAGTCCTTTGCTCTGAAGTTCACTTTTAAGTTTAATGACTCTGGCAAAAATAAAGCTGACTCGTTTGTCATCTTCGTCTAATTCATTAAGTATGTGTGTATCAAAAATAAAAATAGGCAGCACTTCACCACCCAATGAGAGTAAAGGATTGTCTTTGATACGCAGATCACGACGAAACCAAAGAATCCTCTTCATTTATCATTTACTCCAATTATATGTTTTAAAAACGATATTTTAACTTGACGATCCCACCAAAAGAAGGCTCGATACTGTAGTCATCAACCTCATCTGCATGATGATTGTAAATCGTAAAATCCCGCTTAAATGCATAAAGAAGATCCGTACTGATTTCAAAATGTTTGTTGATCTCATACCGCAATCCTATATTTGCCTGAAAATCTTTCGCTTCACTATAGCCTCCAGGTTCAATACCGCTCTCATCCGCAAGACGTATCACAGCTTGAGAATAGATCATACCTGCATTGAGTAATAGCTGTGGATTTAGATGATAACCAATGTAGGCTCTTGGGAATCCAATGACCATTTTCAATCCATCTGTTTCTCTCTCTCGATAAGAATATCCGAGCACTGGCAAGACAAGTGTTTTTACCGAATGATAGTTCGCAAATGCACCAAACTGAAAAGCATGTTCATCATTTACTTTATAGGAGAAAAAGCTTGTGATTCCCGCACCGAAAGAATCTTCCATCTCTTTTTCATAGGTTGAATTCACATTCACAGAGTTGAGCATGAACCATTTCTCATTGATACGTAAAGGCCAATTCGCATAAAGCTTTATCCGATTCATTGAATCTATAGGTGTTTTACCTTGGTAGAAGGGAAGATCATTCTCATTTTCCCAGTCAAAATCCCAACGGCTATAGCTAAACCCTACGATCTCATTATTGATCTGGAGTTGCTGTTTATAGGTCCTTACACTCGCTTCATAACCTTCAAATTTGGCATCTGAGAGATAATCACTTTGAAATGTCACTTTGGGTTGTGCTATCTGCTCAAGAAGTGACAATCTTTCTTCTTGAGCGACCAATGAGGTACCGAAAATTGCCACAATAAATGCGATACGCTTCATTTCCCACTCCTTATATCTGAACGTAATGCCAGTTCTTTCGGATATGGATGTAAGAATTTTTGATCCAAAAGATATTCTACATTATATGATTTGGCAAATAAATGCAGCCTGCTCAAAGGAGCGATTAGAGGTATGATCTTATCTGCATAGTCCCGTATCTGTTCATGAAGCATCTCTTTTTCAATCTGAGTGATCTTGTCTTTGACAAAACCTGCCATATGCTCAAGCACGTTTCTGGTTTTACCTATGGAGCTTTTTTGTGCAATCGCTGTTTTGAAAAGGATCTCATACTGCCTTAATAGTTCATCGAACTTCAATCCCTCATGATTGCCTACGATCTGTCCCAGTTCTCTGTACATCATCTCATTTTTAGCTTGAAGCATAAATTTATAACTCTGATGAAATGCTACAAGATCTTTCATTGTAGGATGAGATGCTTTGAAGTTCTCAAAATCATCGTAGGCAAAGAGCTGCATGATAAAGTTCTCACGTAGCCAAGGATCGTTCAGCCTAGCTTCCTCTTCCATAGGCAATAGAGGGAAATGCTCTTTGCACATTTTAACAAAAAGTCCGTCATTCTTTTCTTTTGAATATCCGTTCGTCCTGTAAACCATAGCACTTCCAAAACCGCAGCTAGGCGATTTTGACTTAAATATGATACCTCTTAAAGTACTATCTTGTATCTTTTCAAGTTCTGTGGTATTTGCGCCTAAAAGCTTCTCAGTCACATCCACATTTCCATCACTGCTTTGAACATAATAGCCGTCATGCCCTTCTTCTACCAGTCTTATGGTTGGTCTAGGAGTACCAAATGCCAAATTTTCAGGACAAAAAGAGACAAACTCAGCATACTTTCCCAAACTTTGGGTGACAAAACGATCATGGCTGTGTCCTCCATTGAATCGTATCTCTTCTCCTAACAGACATCCTGATACGGCTATCTTCATATCTCATCCTTTAGTGCAAAAATGCTGTTTTAAATCTCTCGTTTTCCAATGTTGTGATACCGATCTCCCTGAAAAATTCCAATACAGGCAGCGACTTTTTGTAATTTGAACTGTAGTTCCCATCAAAACATTTTAATGTTGCCCTTAGTATATCATCCATGAGTGCAGATCTAGCTTCTTTTGTATAATCATAGTAGATCTCCATAGCCTCTTCAGGATACTCTTCCATGAATTTTATAGACTCTTTGACTGCTTTATCAAAATTCTGACACGCCTCTGTATTCTGCTGATAAAAATCTTTATTGACAAAAATATCAAGTGCACTGAAGTTTGCAAAACCTGAGGTCTGTGCATCCAGATAAAGTAGATCCAAACCTTTATGCTGTGCCTCAATCCCTTCAAAGTTGTAGAAATATAGCCAACCGCCATCAGCCCCTTGGTTCATATATTTGATATGTTCAAATCCGTTTGGTTCAAAATGTACTTTTTCTTTAGCTACCGTAATACCGTCTTTTTCAAAATAGCGTCGGATGATCTCATACCCTATAGTGTTCGTCACATCATTGGACACAGGTGTGGTGATGGTTATCATTTCACCATTGGCAACTTTATCATAGGCTTCTTTTTTCAAGATTACCCCGCCTTTGGTCTCAAAATAGGTACCCAAAGAAAGGAATTTTTCATTGAACTGCTCAATGAGATGCAATGGTTCGTTGGTCGCAAACTGTATATTTCCTCGGATCAGTTCATCCAATCCGTCATAATGTGCATCCGGTACGATCAGTTCAAGGTCGAAGCCATAGTTTTCAAAATACCCTTTCTGTTTACCCACCAAAAAAGGCAGGTGATCCGGGTTCAAGAACCATTCAAAAGCGAGTTTTAATTTCATATTTTCATTCCTTTTATTAAATTTGATACATTTTGTTTTGTGTTTCCTTCAAATGCGGCACTAACTACAGAGATCATATCTGCGTTGGTTGCTGCGATCTCACCGATATTGCTTTGAGAAATTCCCCCTATCGCACATACAGGTATGTCAACGGCCTCTTTTGCCTTATGCAGGACATTGATAGAAATAATGCCTGAGTGTGGTTTCGTAGGTGAAGGGAAAAATGATCCAAATGCTACATAGTCTGCACCTTCTTCCTGTGCTTCTCTGGCCTTGCGGATACTGCCATAGCACGACACTCCTATGATACCTTCAGGAAAGATCTTTCTGGCCTCTGAAAGAGACATGTCATCTTTTCCTATATGAATACCGTCAGCTTTGATCTTCGCAGCCAAATGCGGCCTGTCATCAATGATGAAGGGTACATTGTGTTGTCTGCAAAGTGCTTGCAGACCTCTGCAGACTTCTTCTACCTCATCATCGCTTTTTGTTTTATTTCTGTATTGAACGATGCTTGCACCTGCTTTAAGCGCATCCTCTACATAGCTGTGTACCGTATCATCTGGCGTCAGGTATTCATCCGTAATGACATACAAACCTTTAAGCAACGGCATATTCTCCTCCTTCTTTATGATGTATAGGTCCGGGACCATTACCGATATTCGGTGCCTTCATCAATGCATGTGTAATAAATTTCTTTGCAATGCTGATAGATTCTTCAAGGGAATGTCCCAGGGCAAGATTGGCAGCGATAGCACTTGAGTAAGAACATCCCGTACCGTGAAGATTTGAGCTCTCTATAAACGGGGACTCAAAAGCACGTATATGATGATCAAAGTAGAGTTGATCGACACTGAATCTACCATCGGAATCTTCAACCACATGATGTTTCACAAGAACAGGTGTAGGAAGTTTTTGAATCACTTCAAGAGATTTTAGATCTCCATCTTTATAGCCAAAGAATTCATAGGCTTCATGCTGATTTGGTGTGATCAGTGTAACATGATCAAAAAGTCCATGCATTGCTTCAATTGCATCATCCTCAAGCAGAGGTGATCCTGCTTTTGAAATCGATACAGGGTCAAGTACTATAGGAATATCCAGCTCTTTTATGACTTCAGAGACCATATCAATGATCTCTTTGTTAAAAAGCATTCCTATTTTGATGGCTGCAACATCAAAATCTTTAAAGACCATTTCGATCTGCTTCTTGACAAATGATGCATCCACAGGAACGATCTGTTCAACACCTGTAGTATTTTGTGCGGTAAGTACGGTAATAGCCGTTGTGCCAAACACTCCAAAAGCTTCAAAGGTCTTCAGATCAGCCTGTATACCTGCACCGCCGCTGCTGTCAGATCCTGCGATACTTAAAACTACTTTCATAGTCACTCCTTCATAAAGATAACAGGAGTATATATGTTGTTTGATACTTTTAGTAGGGTAAAAATGTCAGTTCAGTGACATAGAAGTAAAAAAGACTGAAAATAGAGTTTAAAGTATGTCCCTTAATACCATTGCATAGTGAAGCACGAGAAGGTTCAACAGGAATATTCCCATAGAAGAACCTCGTGAAAAGAATTTTTGAAGCGGTGTTTTTTCTTTATGCAAGGTCATCAGAGAAATTGTCATATGAATGACAGTTAGAACGATGATGACCCCTACGATGTAGAGTTTCATGCGTAATGAGTCTATCACTTCATTGGTGATGTTTGAAAAAAGTATATCAAGCAGTCCATTGCTGGAGATCATCCAATATCCTGTGATAAGAAGGATGATCAATGCCACAGTTTCAAAATATCCATAGATAGGACCTATACGCGGATATACCGCATCCTGGTCCTCTTTTTTTCTAAGACTTACTCCCAGCAGGAACATGAAAAATGCCCCACCGATCCATGCGATAGCTGCTACAAGATGTAAATGTAATGTCCAGCCCACTCTTTTCCTTACGCTTTTTTATCGTGTCCTAAAGTGCAATACTCTTTTGCATTCTCTTCGTCAAGTAAAAGTAATTTATCAAACCTGATATCATCAAACGTATCAGCTTCTTTTATCAGATAGACCTCTACATTCAATTCCAGTAGTTTCAAAAATGTTTTATATCCTAACTCTTTTATACAAAGTGTATCAACATTCAATGTTTTGAAATACTCAAAAAATTCCGGGGATTTTGACTTTTTATGAGGATTTTTTTCTATAGTGATCTCTCCTTCGTTCAGAAAAGCAAAAAAGTCTGCTTTTCTAAAACGTCCGGAGATGGTCTTTTGATCTTTTTCTACAGGGATAAGTGTCATTAACTGTCTAACTTCAATACTGCCATGAATGCTTCTTGCGGTACTTCAACACTTCCGATCGATTTCATACGTTTCTTACCGGCTTTTTGTTTCTCTAAAAGCTTTCTCTTACGTGTGATATCCCCTCCATAACATTTTGCCGTCACGTTTTTCCCCATGGATTTGACGTTAGAACGGGCTATGATGTTGTTTCCTATACTAGCCTGTATAGCTACTTCAAAAAGCTGTCTTGGTATCAGTTCTTTCAATTGGGCAACAAAAGCAAGCCCGCGTGTTCTCGCCTTCTCTTCAGGAACAATGATCGAAAGAGAATCAACGATATCGCCTGCAACACGGATATCAAGTTTCACAAGGTTACCCGGTCTGAATCCTATAGGCTCATAGTCAAAACTCGCATATCCTTTGGTTATAGACTTCAATTTATCATAAAAGTCCATGACGATCTCATTCATTGGGATGTCATACTCCATAAGGACACGTGTCTCATTGAGATAATCCATCTTTATCTGGATACCACGACGGTCATTGAGAAGTTTGATCAGGTTACCTACATACTCTTGAGGTGTAAGTATGGTCGCCTTTACATAGGGCTCATAGATGGTATCGATCTTCTGTGTCTCAGGAAGCTGACTTGGGTTTTGTATCTCTACCTCTTCTCCGTTTGTTTTCTTCACTTTGTAGACAACCGTAGGTGCAGTAGCAATAAGTTCAAGGTCAAACTCACGTTCAAGACGCTCTTTTACCACTTCCATATGCAGCATACCAAGGAAACCTGTCCTGAAACCAGAACCCAATGCCATGGAACTCTCAGGTTCAAAACTCAAAGATGAGTCATTAAGCTTGAGTTTGTTCAACGCATCACGAAGATCCTCGAACTTGTCTGTCTCAATCGGGTAAATACCGGCAAATACAAAAGGTTTAGCCGGTTCAAAACCGCCAATCGCCTTGCTCGTAGGTTTTTTTGCATCAGTGATCGTATCACCCACCTGCAGACCTTCTACAGTTTTAAGACCGGTCACAACAATTCCTACTTCACCGGTACGGATCTCATCGGTTTTTATCGGAGCTATCGGGTTAGGATACATCAGATCAAGCACCTGGTGTTCCTCTTTTGTTCCCATGATCTTGATAGTCTGCTTCTTTGTGATGCTTCCCTCAAAAACACGTACCAAAGCCAGTGCACCCAGATAGTTGTCAAACCAGCTGTCATAGATAAGTGCTTTGGTCGGTGCATCTTCATCACCCTGCGGCGCCGGTATACGCTCAACAATACTGTCAATCAGTGCTTTTACACCTTGACCTGTCTTTGCTGAAACAAGATTGTGCTCAGTCGCATCGATACCTATAGCCTCTTCAAGCTCTGCAAGTACACGGTCAGGATCAGCTGCAGGAAGATCTATCTTGTTCACCACAGGTAAAAGCTCAAGGTCGTTCTCTATGGCGATATAGACATTGGCAATGGTTTGGGCCTCAACACCCTGTGCTGCATCGACGATTAGAAGTGCACCCTCACAGGATGCCAGAGACCTGCTCACTTCGTAAGAAAAATCCACGTGGCCCGGGGTGTCAATAAGGTTGAGAATATAGTGCTCACCATCTTTTACATAATCAAGACGTACAGATTGTGCCTTGATCGTAATACCACGTTCTTTTTCTATGTCCATGGTATCCATTATCTGTGCAGACATCTGTCTCTCAGAAACCGCACCACACTCTTGTATGATGCGGTCTGCCAGTGTCGACTTCCCATGGTCGATATGTGCGATAATAGAAAAATTACGAATATTTTTCTGCGGTACTGCTTTACCCATTTAGTTCCTTAGTTCGTCTCAAAAAGTGAGTTGACACTCTCGTTGTTATGTACTCTTCGGATCACTTCACCTAGCATAGGCGCTGTTGAAAGCATCTTTATCTTCTTAGACGCTTTAACCATAGGGATCGTATTTGCAACTACCAGTTCATCCAGTTCTCCCTCTTCTATACGCTCATATGCTGGTCCTGAAAGTACAGGGTGTGTACAACATGCCATTACAGACGTTGCACCAAGTTTTTTGAGTGCGGCTGCTGCCTTGACCATTGTACCGGCTGTATCGACCATATCATCGATCAGGATTACATCTTTGCCATCCACATTACCGATAACATTCATTACTTCACTTTCATTGGCTTTTTCACGTCTTTTGTCAACGATAACCATATCCAGACCCAGTTTGTTCGCAAAGTATCTTGCTCTTGCAACACCGCCGATATCAGGAGAAGCAATAACAGGGTTTTTAAATTTTTTTGCCCTAATGTAATCCATGAACAAGATCGCACCATAGAGGTTGTCCACCGGAATATCAAAGAAACCCTGTATCTGAGATGCATGCAGGTCGACAGTAACCATACGTGTGATACCTGCCGTTTCCATCAGGTTGGCAACAAGCTTTGCAGAGATCGGAACTCTTGGTGCAGCTTTTCTGTCCTGTCTCGCATATCCGTAATAAGGTACAACAGCAGTGATAGATTTTGCAGAAGAACGCTTTAGGGCATCGGTCATGATAAGAAGTTCCATAAGGTTTGAATTGGCCGGAGCAGAAGTCGGTTGAATGATGAACACATCTTTACCACGTACACTTTCTGCGATCTGCACATTGATCTCTCCATCAGAAAAGCGATTGATCTTTGCTTTGGAAAGAGGCATTTCCAAATAATTTGATATCTCTTCAGCAAGCTCGGGATTTGATGTCCCGGAAAAAATCATATATCCACCCATATTTGTACCTTTGCGTCTATTTTGTTACGCGTATTCTACACAAAAGTTGATAAAAAGGTGATTTAAAGCTCCTCAGTATTACACTAAGATATATTAATTAGAAATCTGAATTATGGATATGAATGATACGAAAAATTTTTAAGAAAAGTTCATCTAGAAGTAACAAACTGGATGCATTTTTAGAAAAATATAATTTACCAAAAGCCTATATGGCGGTAAACCGAAGAATGATAACCAGAGGTGTTGCAGTTGGGCTTTTTTGGGGATTCATACCTATGCCCATGCAGATGCTTGCTGTTATGGCCACTACACCTTTAATACGTTTCAATGTACCTATTGCGATTTCAATGGTGTGGCTAAGCAATCCCATTACTATGCCTCCTATGTATTACATGGAATACCTGACAGGTAATTTTCTCTTGGGTCGTGAGGGGCTGGATGATATAGAACTGACCATGGCATGGTTCACTGAACATTTTGATGATATACTTGTACCGCTCTATGTAGGTACTGCATTTTACTCAACGGTAGTCACAGGTATCATTTATCTTGCACTCAATAAACTTTGGATGAATTCGGTCCATATCGAAAAAGAAGAACGTAAACGCAGAAAAATCAAAAAAAAATCAAAAAAAAATCATAATACTCACGAAGTTTAACACTCACTTAACATCTCTATGCAACAATAACACTGTAGATATAACCCACT
>DATCTA010000100.1:0-2248 GCA_036568165.1 Sulfurovum sp. | reverse complement strand
ATGGATGAGTATATCACTAAACCGATCGAAACCACAGAGTTGCTGTATGTACTTAACAAGTTCTTATCCAACAAAGCGAGTACAAGCACGAAAGAGCCTAAACCAGTTCAAGAGGCTCCTGTTGCAGAAGAAACAATAGTGCAGGAACCTGAAGAGGTCACTGCACCTGCCCCTGAAACAGCTGATGAACCGGTTCAACTAAACATAGATGAACCTACAGTTGACCTTGTTGAAACATTGCAGCCAAAAAAGATCCTTGTTGCGAAAAAATTCTTGCTTGCACGTAGGGTTTTTGCAAAAGTATTGGAAAATCTTGGACATGAATATGATGCTTTAGATGATATGAATACGCTTGAAAATGCATTGGCTTCGGGTAACTATGACATACTCTTTGCTGATGCTGATTTGATCACGGATCGAATTAGCGACTATAATCAAAATGTCGCTATAATCACATCCAGTGATTCGAATAATCCTCGAGAAGTTGCAGTACAAAAAGGTGAAACAATCTCTAGTACAGCATCTAAAGAAGAGACACAAAATTTAATTACAAAATATAGAGGATAATAAATATGGCATTAAAAGTACTTGTTGTAGATGATGACTTCATTAACAGAAAATTGATATATACCCTTCTCAAATCAAATCCGAAGGTAACAGAGATCATAGAAGCGGAAAACGGCTCAGACGCATTGGATAAAATGAAAAAGGATCCTGGTATCAACCTGATCCTATTGGACATTATGATGCCGGTTGTGGATGGGATAGAATTTTTGAAGATCTTCAGATCTGATATGTCTCATTCACATGTTCCTGTAGTTGTACTCTCTACTGATGATACACGTAAGACAGAAGTATATAACAATGGGGCAAATGACTTTTTGCGTAAGCCTGTTGTTAAGAGTGCACTAGATGAAAAGATCAATCAGTGGACTGATTAATTACTCCATCTGACACTTCAGACCTAGCCAATCAGCTAGGTCATAGTTTCCCCTTATTTTACAAATATCTCTTTCAATACTTCTTCAATACGCGAAACACCTATAATATTGACATTGTTTTTTACTTCATCAGGTATATCATCCAGATCACGTTCATAGTTCTTCACCGGGATCAGTGCTTTTTTAACACCCGCTTTATAGGCTGCGATAAGCTTCTCTTTGAGTCCGCCAATAGGTAAGACTTTACCTGTCAGTGTCACTTCTCCTGTCATAGCTACTCTATTATCTATCTTTTGATCACTTAAAATAGAAGCGATTGCACTCACCATTGCAATACCTGCACTTGGACCATCTTTCGGTGTTGCCCCCTCAGGAACATGGATATGCAGATCATAGCGCTTATAGACCTCACTTGCATCCAATTCTATACGCTCTTCTCTCTCTTTGATCGTATGCGGTATCACCGAAGGTGAAATGGCAAGTGTTCTATTGTCAATGAGGATCTTTACTACAGAGTGTGCTATTCGTACAGACTCCTTCATCACATCACCAAGACTACCTGTTAGCTGTAAAGCACCCTTTCCTTTTATCTTGATCGCTTCGATCGTTAGCACATCACCACCGACTGCGGTCCATGCCAGACCACTGACAACGCCGACTTGCGGTTTACTATCTACCAAAGAGATCTCAAATACTTTTTTATCTGTGAACTTCTCTAAATTCTTTCTGGTGATTACGATGCTGTCTTTTGACTTGTCCTCTAAAAGTTGTCTAGCACTTTTTCTCATGAGACCGGCTATTCTTCGACGTAAATTACGTACACCTGCTTCTCTGGTATACTCATCGATCAAAGCTTTGAGCGCTTTATCTGATATAGTAAGTTCTCTGCGTTTTAAGGCATGTTTCTTGAGCTCCTGAGGGATAAGATAACGCTTTGCGATCTCGAATTTCTCTTTAGGCGTATAGGAGTTCAATCCGATGAACTCCATTCTATCCCTAAGCGGTGCAGGGATACGACCCACATCATTTGCTGTAGCGATAAAAATAGCTTTACTCAGGTCAATGTTGAAATTGAGATAATAGTCTCTGTACTTACTGTTCTGTTCAGGGTCAAGGATCTCAAGCAGTGCCGCTGTAGGATCACCTCTCGTACTTCGACCGACTTTGTCGATTTCATCCAAAACGATCACCGGATCCATGCTTTTGGCTTCAATAAGCCCCTGTACCAGTCTTCCTGGCATTGCACCTACATAGGTTCTTCTATGTCCTCTAAGTTCGTTTACATCTTCCAATCCACCCAGTGCCAT
>DATCTA010000099.1:0-3772 GCA_036568165.1 Sulfurovum sp. | reverse complement strand
TTGATCTTTGGCATATTGTTTCCTTTTTTTATGATTTGTGAGATTATTATAGCACAAAAATAATTAAATAAGATAAATTTTGTCTCATTTAATACAATTTAGTCAAATTTTCCGAAATAAAAGTCAAAAAATAAACGTACTTGATAATTTGGATCCCAATCGTACTGCTTTTGAAAACTTACAGCAGGTGTAAGCTCAAAATAGAACCATTTACGCCAGACATTTCTTCTCCAAGTTACTGCTGTAATATAATTGTTTATACCGCCATAGGTATTTGTCTGAGGAGGTATTACACTATCATCAACAACATAAGGATACTTAGTATTACCTATGAATGTTTGCGAAAATCTAAGTCCTGTATTTTTCTTTCGGCAACAATAATACTGAAGTGACATCGCATAGTCCATTCCTGCTATTTCTTCATGCGTACTTCTGTGAAGTTGTAGTCTGAAAAGGCCCATATTTTGCATATCACGGTCGAAGAAGAAATTGGTCTCTTCTTCAAATTTATCATCTGTAGAATATTGAAATGCCTGAACTAGATCTATCAACCAATCACCTGGGGTGAAAAGCTTGTTATATCTTGCACGTACATAAGGATCAATACCGCTGAAACCTATTGAATATTTCGAATTTATGCCGAAATTTTCCGGTCTATAGTAGTTGAGTCCAAAACTAGGTGAATTATCGGTGTCCTGTAAGATATTTCTAGCATTGTCATTGGTAACATCTTCAATAAATATCTTAAGGTTTCTTCTACTTCTTTTAAATGGCAACTGTGCACTAAGATTTATACCGTAATCAGCTGACTCCTTTGACTGAAAATAACCTTCTGTTCTGAGACGGATATAGGTATTGTCCGTCTCATCTAGATATTTATCGGTCTGGAAAAATGAATCCACATAATTTGAACGTTCTTCTAAAGTCTCTGCAGGTAATTGGCTTGCCTTTTCGACCTGTTCTGAAGCATTTTGCTCATCATCTTCCAACCAGTCACTTACCTTCATGTCAATATTTTCAGACCATTCTATGACTGTTTCAGAAAGTGCTTTGTGTGTGTCATCGATAAAGTTGGATTCTTCTGAGACTGTAGTGTTTGCCTCTGCATAGGAGAAAGAGAGCAGTAATGATGAAATAATGATACTTCTTGAGATGATAGTCACTTCTTTGTCCTATTGATTTGATTGTCATACATACAACACTGATACTATAAGTATACAGAAAAAAAAAGTATTTTAAAAATGAAATGTAAAATTTACTTTACAGCTTCAAAAGGTTCTAGTTCACTGCTGTTGACATCCTTTACCTCTTCACAGCAGTTAAGAACAGATTTGTCTGGATTTTTGATAAAATCTACTCCCCTGTAGATAGTATAGAAACCAAAGAGTATAACGATGATAGAGGCTAAATTCATCATCATTTTTCTCATTGCACTTTTGGTAAGCAACTGTGTGAAGAATCCCAAACTGAAGAGGGCAGGAATGGTACTAAGACCAAATATGAGCATGACCACTGCTCCCCAGAACGGACTGCCAGTGCTTGCTGCAGTCACTGCAAAGAAATAGACCAGTCCGCAAGGCAAAAGTCCGTTTAGCAGTCCAAGGATATAAAAACTATAGAGAGATTTGGATTGTAAAACCTGGCGGAATGCATCCTGGTACCATTTACTTGAAGAAAATGAGTGCTCAAGTTTTGTAAGAAACTCCAATTTTCCTAAAAGTGACAAACCTGCAAGTATCATAAAGAGTCCTGCAGCAATGGTCAAAGCAGCAGTAGTATAACCATTGAACTGAGCTACACCCCCAATAGCACCAAAAATGGCGCCCAGCATCATATAGGTTGTAATACGGCCAAAAGAATAGACAAGATGGGCCATTCCCTGCATGAAACTTGACCATTGTGTGTCTACTTTTCTGCTGCTGTAAGCTATAACGATCCCACCACACATCCCTATACAGTGTCCAAAGGCACCAAGAAAGGCTATTGTGGCTATGGATATAAGGTCAATGCTTTCCATTTATTTTCCCAATAACTTTTTTCTGATCTTTGGATTACCCAGATGTTCACCCCTTAGCATACGTAACTGCATTTCCTGAAAATCTATGGATCCTTCCGTTTTATTCTCCCTGGCGCCAAAACCATAATGCATTTGGGTTTGATCTATGACTCCATACCAGGCCTTTTTAGCATCTATCCATCTGTTAGTATCTATAGTGTTCACCCAGATCTTTGCATCCGCTTTAAAAGGTTTGTCTTCCAACCATAGTATCATACAACCCGGATCATCGAAGAACCATGTCTTCCCATCAGGTGACACGACCTGCATACTGTTTCTTTCAGTTGTGATGAGCATTTTGCAGTAGGAATCGTTGGTAAAATTCACTTTTAGAGGGAGGGCTTCCATCTTTGTATTGTTCTTGACCACTGTAACAGGCTGTTTATCTTTTGCCATGGATATAAATATCATTGCAATGATACCTATGACCAATAATATGATAATCAGAGGAATTAGTTTTTTCATAAAGACTCCATTTATAAAAGTACACCGTTTTTTAAATAGTACACAAACACATAAGCGGTGCATAATAACACAAAGATACTAAGTAAACCTACGACAAGTTTTTGTGTTCTCATCTTTTTTCTTCCTAACCATAACATGGAAACAGCATCACTTAAACCTATATAGCTTCCCATAAAAAGTGATCCCCAAATAAGATAGCCAACAAAATAGTATTCACTCTGTAACATACAGAAAGGACATTTATGTGTAGGAAGCTGATAGACATACGTTCCAAAAAAATAAACGACAGCATAGTATGCTATAAATATAAAAAGTATATTTGCAATGATATATAGAATGGCATAACCATTTGTAAGCGTTAGCAAGGTCAAAATAAAAAGCAGATAGAAAAGAACCAAAAGTAATGAGACACTTAAACCAAAGGGAAGGGGATTTGCACCCTCAAGCTGACCAAAGAGTGCAGCACAGCAGCTTACAGGCATATGGATATCAATATTTGTAAAGTAACTAAAATCTAAAAAAAGTTCTAAAAGAACAAATACAAATATCAAAGAAAACAACCATGATTTATGTTTGAACCACTGATGGTTCTTGGTACGCATATCATAAAAATGAACATAGAGCCAGAGTATCAAAAAGAAGAGAATTGATAATTTCAATATTAAAAGATATGAACCATATACATTGGCCTTGATGACTCCTGCACCGCACATGGCACCTGGCAATAAAGGTGCCAATGCATCTATGGAAAAGATAAAATATGCAACCAGAATAAATTTTAAGATAAACACACAAAATATAATGGTACTGACCAAATAAGCCTTTCTCTCTAGTGCGAATTGATAGGGTGTAAAGCTCTCGAAGTCCCATTTCTTCAACACTTGTAATGAGACTATAAATGCTACTAATAAGAGTGAAAAGAGTATGCTCTCACTAAGAAGCAAAACGATCACTTGATTTGACAGCAGTGCTTCATTCATACATTGTCCTCTATGATCTTTCCATCTACCATAGGTACGATAGTGCTCTTAAAACCAAGATCTTCAAACAAAGGATCATGTGTCGCAATAACGATCGTTTTTCCCATGCGGTGCAGCGCTTCAAGCATCTGGATAAATGAAAGTGAATTCTCTCTGTCCAAATTGGCTGTGGGCTCGTCACATAAAATGATATTTGGGTCGGCAACTAATGCCCTTGCAATAGCTGTTCGCTGTTTTTCTCCGCCAGAAAGCCTGCTTGCTATGTTGTCCT
>DATCTA010000098.1:0-2149 GCA_036568165.1 Sulfurovum sp. | reverse complement strand
TATGATGAATATATAGATAGTAATCAGACCTAAAATAGTAAAAGTAATTTGGTGGTTAGAGAAAATCTTTTTAGATAAAAGAAGCTTTAAAGAAGTATCCCTTACTTTGAAGTAAGGGATTTAATTATAGTTGATATTTAGTAGAGAATATCAATTATTAATACTTGTAAGTTGCAGATATATCAAAAGTCGGACCCATTTTAAATTCTCTTGTGATCCTGTCTCCTTCTTTCCATACAACCTCATCATCCAAAATATTTCCCACCTTGAACTTCAATTCAAATGGATATTTTGTTTTAACCTGCTCGATCCATACGAAGTCCATAAGGATAGGAGGTGTTTCATATTGATCTTGAAGAGAGATATATCCATCTATCACACCAACTTTACGAATACGCTCTGACATATAATTTGTATTAAGTGAAACGGATCGCTTTTCATTTTCATACCCTAAAGTCATATTAAATACATAAGGGGACAATCCTTGAAGCGGTCTATTATCAGAAGTAAACATTGTTTTCTGATCTTCTGTTAAAGAGACTTCTGAAAAATTGTAGGAAAAATTCCCAGCTATATAGTAATTAGCCCAATTTGTATTTATAAAATCAAAATTTTTCCTCCAATCAATTTCAAAACCATAGAGTGTAGCCATGTCAGTATTTACATATGAATATATTGGCAAAGAGGGTGCAAGCAACTGTACATCTTCAATTGGTTTATCCATATATTTATAGAAAATACCTGATTTAATATATTCATCCTCAGTAATAAAATAACTATATTTCAAATCAAGGTTATACATTGTAGTGTTGACCAGGTCAGGATTTCCTATGATTGTAGCTGGCTCATAAGGGCTATTATAAATCCCGCTCACCTCTCTGAAATCTGGCATGATATAGGTTTTTGATGCTGCAATATCAAATACGTTTTTATCATTATATGTGTATTTTACGCTTATTGATGGGAAAAACTCATTTACCTCCAATTCACTTGTAGATAAAATGATATTATTCCTTAATGCACTATCAGGATTATCTGTATCTTTAACGTACTCATCTATTTGTTGCTTCAGGTTTACATATCTCACACCGGCAACGACTTCAACTTTCTCATTTGGGCGTGCCAAACATGAGACGTAGGGACTCTTCTCATCCATATATCCATCAAAATAATCACCTGGCTGTACGAATGAACTTATCAAAAATGGACGATAATCATAAGGATAATCCGGCAGAACATAGAGTTGATAGATTGTATCAATGTTTTGAGCCATGTAGGTATCAGGCACAAAACTTCCGGCCTCTTTTCTTAGCCTATAAGTTTTTTGTCTCGAAATCCTTTCTTTCGATGCGATATTGATCCCGTATTCTATATACTCATCCTCACTGAAAAGCTCAAGATCATGTTTGTTTTTCAAATACATAGACTTTAATACATCATCAGACTCAATCCTATTTGCACTGTGATTTGATTGTAGTTTATTATACGTATATGGCAGAGGATCTTTATTAAAATAGATATATTGATAATTATTTGGTTGATAGTAGTTTGCAGTAGCATGCTGTAGACCAAAATTCAATGTCGAATCAGAATTAAAGATTTCATAATCTACTTCTCCACTTATCTGATCACTGTTTAATTCTCTCTCTTCCCAATTCAGGTTATAGTAGGTCAAATGCTCATCATTTGAACCAAGAATACCATCTGTAACTCTTGTTGTTTTGGTTGAATTTTTTGTGTAGAGTTTTGTATATTTTAATTCCAAGACATCCAGGTAATTATATCCTATGTTCAACATACCGCCATGAGAAACATCCATTATCCTTTGATCGATCACACCATACTGAGTAGCGTAGTCAGTCTGCTGGCCATCACTCTTATAGTCATATTTATAGTAATTTTCACTTATAAAGGTGTGGTCTTGATCATATCCATACGTTGCAAAGATCGAAATTTCATGATCATCATTGATTCTAAAATTTTTAGCGCCTTCTATAGAACCCCCTACTCCGGGTAGTACCGTAGACTCATGGACATTATAGATACGGTTCACAAACATCTGTGTCATCTCGGAAAGTTCTTCTTTTGTAAAGTCCCCGCCTTCATCTATGATAGTAAGTATTGGTGTAGCTTCACCTACATGTACTTC
>DATCTA010000097.1:0-9090 GCA_036568165.1 Sulfurovum sp. | reverse complement strand
TAACTCATTCTAAATAAGAATGATAGCTAAGGAAAAATTTTGTCTAAAATCTACGATACCATTATCATCGGTGCAGGTATCGCAGGTGCTTCTACAGCCTATGCCCTTAAACAGAAAGGCCAACATGTCCTAGTAGTCGATAAAAATGGCATAGCTTCAGGCGGATCAGGGGCTGCCGGGGCTTTTGTCTCTCCTAAGATAGGGAAAGGTTCTCCTCTTCAAACACTTACCAATGAAGCATTTGAGTATGCCAAAGAGTTTTATCTCGCCACTTGTCCAACCCTTTTTCATCAAACTGGTGTGATACGCATTCCCAAAGATGAAGCTGATGCCCAAAAATTTCCTATTTATGAAACCTATAACGACAACAGGTATGAAAACTATACCAAAGAAGATCTGGAACGATTAGGTATCAAAGCAGGACTGGATAGTTTTTATTTTTCTGAGGCCGGAGTATGCGAAGCGCAAGAGGTATGCAAATACCTGCTTGGGGACATTGAAGTGGTTCAGTATGTTGTAAAAGAGATCATACAGAAAAATGGACTTTGGTGTGTGGGTGAGTATCGTGCCAAAAATCTTGTTTTGGCAACAGGATTTGAGAGTAATCTAGCTGATATGCGCTACATGGGTATCAGGGGTACATGGGGTACGAGGGGAGACTTCTCTTCCACACTTGTTTTGGATGTCAGTATGCATCAGTCCATGTCTGTGAGCGCCAATATAGAAGGCATCATAAAATTGGGTGCGACACATGAAAAAGAGGTCCAAGAGGTCGTACCATGCAAGAGTGAACAGGCACTGCTTCTCAAAGAAAAAGCCTCTTTGATGATCGATACTTCAGACCTGGAACTGCAAAAAGTGTTTTGCGGTATGAGAGCCGGGTCTAAAGATTATTTCCCTTTGGTAGGTAAAGTGATAGATGTACCTTTTATGTTTGAAACTTATCCTGACATCCTACGCGGGGCTAAACCAAAGATGAAATATCTGGATAGCCTGTTTATCTGTAATGGTCTGGGAGGCAGAGGTTTTGTCTTTGCACCGCTTATGGCCAAGATGCTGGCTGAATGCATCGTGGAAGGAAAAGAAACAGATGTCAGAGTTGATCCTGACAGACTCTTTTTGAAATGGGCGAGGAAATTAGAGCAATTCTGAATGATATAGATTTAGTAACACACTTGTAAACTAAATGTAATCAGAATGATATCAAAACCCATTACACTTTTTTAGAAAATTATTTTAAAGGAAGTGTGTAATGGAAAGCATTTTTGTTGTTAAACAATTTGAATTAGGTTGGGATGTACTGGATCTACTGGCCGATACATATCTGCAAGAAGAGTATTGTACAGATATACTTGAAATTCCGGATGATAAGATCTATGGTACTGAAATGATGGAAGATGGACAACTTGAAATTGTATTGACCGATCTTGAAAAAAGTGAATTCACTGAAGATTGGTATATCAATTTAAACAGGATCAGTGCCTAAGCTTCTAAAGACCACTCCTGCCAGTCCGGCTCTTGAGAGATATGAGGAAAACCATCCAATATCTCCTGAGGTTTGAATTTTGGTTTGTAGGCAAACGCCTTGCATCCGTCTACCCAGTATCCTAAGTAGATCCATGGCAGCTTATATGCACGTGCAAGTTGTACCTGGTACAGCAGCGAATAGGTCCCCAGTGAAAGATTTGCATAGTCCGGATCATAATAAAAATAGATGGAACTGATCCCATCATCAAGTATATCGATGAGGTCTACACCGATGAGCTTGTTATCTTTGATATAGAGCACTTCTCTTCCGTAATCATGCGCACCATCAACAAAGTTCTCGTAGTATTCTCGTTGCGAGATATTACGGTGCTGCCACTGGTCTTTTTCATGTTTAAAAGAGTGATATTTGTTATATAGATAGATATGTGCTTCGGTAAGGCTGGGTTTCTGTACAACGATGTGTGTATCTATATTCCGTTTGATCGCTTTTTTTTGAGACTTGGTAAAGTGATAGTTATTGACATCTATGCGGATACTTTTACACTCATTGCATCCGTTACAGATAGGGTGGAAGAAGTACTTTCCAAAACGTCTCCATCCCCGTGTTATGACAGCAGTGACAAATTTTTTACTTGCTTTGGAGATATACTTGTAGTTCATACGTACCTTGTTTCCAGGAATGTATGCACAATCATAGTCCAGCATTGAGAAATCTGTTGATGGCGGGTTGAGCAGATCTAGTTCTTCGTTCATAACCGCGATTATACTGAAATTATAGTAAAATTCATAAAAAAAAGGTCTCATTTGTTTCTCTATCAACCTACGACCGGTTACTGTTATAACAGTGATTCAATCTTTTTGTATGACTTTATCTCTTCTTTTAAGCCAAAAGGTAAGTTATTGGATGTAGGATGCGGTGTAGGAATCATATCTCTTTTGTTGTCAAGGGATTTTAAGATACAGACGAGTATTATCGATAAACAGGAGAAGATGCTTGATTACGCAAAGCATAATTTTGCGATCAATGCCCTGGAAGTTGAAAGCTATCTTGGAGATTTTACGCTGTGGGAGACAGATGAGAAGTTTGATTACATCATTTCAAACCCGCCTTTTTATGACCCAAGTGTACAGCAAAGTGAAAATGAACATCTCAATATAGCCAGATATGCGCATCACTTGCCTATAGATGATTTTATACCCAAGGTAAAAAAACTGTTAAAGCCCAGAGGCTATTTTATATTCTGTTATGATGCCAAGCAGGTAGATCTGCTATTGCATCATTTAACTTCATCTGGTATAACTGTAGAGACAATGCAGTTTGTGCACTCCAAAATTGACAGGGAGTCCAAACTGGTCATGATCGCAGCACGATTGGGTTCAAAATCTATGACGAAGGTCCTTCCTCCTTTTGTGGTATTTGATGAGAACAGTGTCTACAGAGAAAAAGCGATGCGTGCATTTGAACGTGCCAACACAAACAGTATAAAAGGTGATTTTGAATAATGGAACTAATGACGCATGAGCAATATACGTTCAAATTCAATCCAAATGAATGCGAATCGTGCGGTGGTCATTGTTGTACAGGTGATAGCGGTTATATTTGGGCTAAATACAGCGAGATAGAAAAAATGGCGGCCTTTGTTAACCTTAGTATAGAAGATTTCGGTACAATGTATTTGAAAAAGGTGAAACATCGTTATTCTCTTATAGAAAAACAACTGGGGCCTGATAATTTTGCCTGTATATTTTTTGATGAATCTATGAAACGTTGTTCTATTTACCCTGTGCGGCCATTACAGTGCCGAACTTTCCCTTTTTGGGAACAATTTAAAAATAATGAAGATGAGGTACGAAAAGAGTGTCCCGGAATCGTATAGTTTTAATACTATTTACAATTTTTTACTTTGGCAGTGTGAGTGCTAATGCTAAAGAGCTTATGAAGATAAGCGAAGATGAACTCATCATGAGAGGTATTTTATATGATGAATATAATGCCTATGAAAACAGTTATCAAGTCTATAAAAAACTTTATGACAATACTGGTGCAGAGATCTATCTATTCAAGGAAGCTACATCTGCGTTGATGAGTAGAACGCATATCCTAGAGAGTATCGCACGTATAAAAGTTTGGGATAAAAAAAATCCGAACAGGATCGAAGCAAGACGTCTTCTTATCCCTCTTTATCTGACAGTAAGACAAGTGAGAAATGCGAAAGTAGAAGCAGAGCATCTGCTTGAACAGTCAAAAGAACCAATGGATCTTGACCTGGCTTCAAATTCATTTCTCTATGCAGGGGATTTCAAACGTGCATTGGCACTTTTAACTAGAGTATATGAAACACATCCTAGAGAAGAGATACTTTTGAGAATGACTGATATTATGGATGAGTTCACAGGAGAACGTAAAAAAGCCATACAGCTTCTTGAAACGCACCGACGTATCAATATGAATATTGTCAGCCATGATATTTACGCCAAACTACTGACACTTTATCAAAAAGAAAAAGATATTGACGGTATTCTCGAAACGTATAAAGCGCTTTATAAACAAAATAATGATGAAGAGTATCTTAACAGGATCATAGATGTGTTTGTCTATAAAAGAGATATTAATGGTGCTATCAGATTTTTGGAAGAGAATCAAAGCAGAAATGACCTGCTCTATGAACTCTATAAGAGCGAAAAACAGTTTTCCAAGGCACTTAGTCTTGTCGATAAGCTCTATCTTCAAGATAAAGATGCCAAATGGATCGCAGAGAAGGGTGTACTGATCTTTGAGAACTCAAAAGATAAAAATGATCGTAAAATGATCCAGAATGTTATCTCCCATTTTGAAAAAGCCATTGAACTGGGGAATGATGACAGTATTTATCTGAATTATTACGGCTATACACTTATTGATAAAGAGGTGGACGTTAAAAAAGGTATCAACATTATTGAAAATGCACTGATACAGCAGCCTGATAATATGTATTATCTGGATTCATTGGCCTGGGGTTACTACAAAGAACGTAATTGTTCCAAAGCCTATAAACTGATGAAAAGAGTCGTAGATCACGAGGGATTGGCAGAACCTGAGATCAAAGAACATTGGGATGCTATCAGAAACTGTAAATAATTTCGAACCTCTTTTTGATATAATACGCGAAATTTATGTAAAGTATGGAAAGTAACAGATGGCTCAAATATTAGATGAAATCATAAAAAAAACAAGATCAGATCTAGAAAAAAGGAAAGTGGATTATCCAGAAGAGTGGTTGGGACGATCACTCTCTTTTAATCCTTTTGTTCCTAAAGATGTGAAGAGTGCATTGCGTTCTACTGAAGAAAATCCATACCGTATCATTGCCGAAGTAAAAAAAGCAAGTCCAAGTAAAGGGATCATAAGAGAAAATTTTGACCCTGTTGAGATAGCACAAGCTTATGAAAAGGGCGGTGCAGACTCACTTTCCATACTTACTGAACCGCATTTTTTTAAAGGGGACAAAGAGTATCTTGGTATGGTGCGCCGCTATGTGGGTATTCCGCTGCTTAGAAAAGATTTTATTGTTGATAAATATCAGGTACTTGAGGCATTGGCATTTGGTGCTGATTATATCTTGCTGATTGCAATGGCATTGAGTCGTAAAGAGCTTAAAGAACTGTATGACTATGCGCGTCATTTGGGATTGGATGTACTGGTGGAGGTACATAATAAGACCGATCTGGTCAAAGCGATTTTCGCCGGAGCAGAGATCATCGGTATCAACCATCGAAATCTTGAAACATTTGAGATGGATATGAGTTTAAGTGAAAAATTGATACCGCTTATCCCGAATGGAAAGATCATCGTGGCTGAATCCGGTATCAATGACCATGAAACGGTTGTAGAACTCTCCAAGATCGGTGCAGATGCATTTTTGGTTGGAGAACATTTTATGAGACAAGATGATATTACTGCGGCTATCAGGGCTTTAAAGTACGGGGATAAAGCCTAATAATTCTTCATTGTAGACGAAAGAGCTAGTGTTACACTTTCGTCTGTATTAACCTACTAAAACTCACCTTTATCTGATAACAATCCCTTTTGTACCAATTTTGCCCAAAAAGAACTGATGCTTTTATCAGGAGAAGGTGCAACCTTGTGTAGTAAGGCAAATTTTTCAACACGCTCATCTAGGAATGAAGTATCAAACTTACCTTTTTTAAAGTCCTCATCCTGGATGATTTCCTTGTGCAGATCGATATTGGTAGTGATACCTCCGATATAATATTCATCCAAGGCTCTTTTTGCTTTTCTAACAACACCTTCCCAGTCTATTGCCCATACGATCAATTTTCCGATCATTGAGTCATAATTAGAAGGGATCTTATAGCCGCTGTACACTGAGGTATCCAAACGCACACCAGGACCACCCGGAGTCATATAGTCGGTTATCGTACCAAAGGAAGGCATGAAATTGTTTCTTGGATCTTCTGCATTGATACGAAATTCGATCGCATACCCGTTAAAAGAGATCTCCTCTTGTAAAAAGTGAAGCGTATCTCCTGCTGCCAGCTGTATCATTCTTTGGATAATATCTACTCCAGAGATGATCTCAGTAACCGGATGTTCTACCTGTACACGTGTATTCATCTCGATAAAATAAATGTTATCTTGTTCATCAACCAAGAACTCAACAGTCCCTACGTTTTCATAGCCCAGTCTGTAAATTGCTTTTTGGGCAATACGATAAAGCTCTTTTCTCACTTGTGGAGATAATAGCGGTGATGGTGAGATCTCTATCACTTTTTGGTGTCGTCTCTGGATCGAACAGTCACGCTCTCCTAAGTGTACGACATTTCCATACTTGTCTGCAATGACCTGTACTTCAATGTGACGAGGGTTCTTGACATATTTTTCGATAAAGACATCACCGTTACCAAAAAACTTTTTTGCTTCCTGAGTGGCAGCTTCAAAGAGTTTTTCAAAATCTTTCTCGTTGTTGACGATACGCATTCCACGTCCACCGCCTCCATACGCTGCTTTGATAATGACCGGAAAGCCGATATTTTGAGCGATCTTCTTCGCCTCACCAAGATCATAGATAGGGTTTTCAGTTCCCTCTATTACAGGTACACCTATCTCTTTCATGGCACGCTTGGAAGCTATTTTATCTCCAAACAGTTCTATATGTTCTGCTTTTGGTCCGATAAAGATCAATCCTGCATCATCACATGCTCTTGCAAAATTGGCATTTTCTGACAAAAATCCATACCCTGGATGGATCGCATCACATTTGAGCTCTTTGGCAATTTTGATGATATTTTGATAATCCAGATAGACTTCAACAGGATGTCCCGGCATTTCCACAGCTTGATCTGCTTTTTTAACCCAGACACCTTCTTTGTCTACTTCTGAATGGACCACAACATTGGCTATATCCAATTCTTTACATGCACGTATAATACGTAAAGCAATTTCACCACGGTTTGCGATCAATAATTTTGAGATTTTTTTATTCATTTGATGCTCCTGATCAACTTTTTAATAATTATAGAATTATAGAGCATAAAAGAAAAATAAACTACATAATTTTTGTATAAATAGTTATCTTTTTTTGTAAATTTTATTTTCTTTTTTTGTTATAATTACGCCATGAAAAGAGAAACCTACCTCAAAAAGATCCGTGTTGCCAACGATTTGATGTTTTATATCTATACACACATTGAGAGTGATATAAACCTGGATGAACTGGCAAGTTCAATGCATATAGACAAGTTTTACCTGCATAAGATATTTAAAGAGGTTTTTGGACGCAATATCTATGAGAGTATCAAGTCTATCCGGCTTCAAAAAGCATCCAATCTTCTTCTTACAAATCAATATTCAACGATCTCACAAATTGCAGATTCTTGTGGATACAATTCACAAACTTCCTTTATACGCGCATTTAAAGAGCGTTTTGGCATGACACCCAAAGCATGGAGGAATGGAGGGTCTATTGTCTATTCCAATACCCTCATTGAAAATCAAATCGTGAACCAAGGTTCTATTTCACAGTTTGAAGGAATGCAGCCAACTATTGTGAAGCAGCCGTCACTCTATGCATACTATATACGTGACAGAGGGTATGGAGCAGGCATCAAACGTTCCTGGCAGCAGATTCAAACACTTATCTATACACATGATTTGAGCAATTATCAATTGATATCCCTGTTTCACGATAATCCCGCGATCACACCGCTTTCAGAATGCCAACATGTTGCGGCCATTACTATCGACAAGGAGATCAAAGAGATCAATCTGCCGAAATTCAAAATAGCAGACGGTGTCTATGCTGTTTTTAAACTAGAAGGCGAGCAGTCTGATCTTTTAAGGTTTATCCAGTGGGTATATCACGACTGGCTTCCAAAAAGCGGATACGAAACAACGACAAAACCGCCTTATGCCATTTATCATAAAAACCACCATCTCAGTGAAGATGGACGATTTTCGATGGACTTTTATCTCTCCATTACACTTTGACTTTTTGTTTTGACAGGTTGGTATGAAGATCAATTTGGCTGCTTATGAGAGTAGTTTTTTTACCATTGTATTGATACGCCCACCGTCTGCCCGGTTTCCAATTGCAGATTTGGCACTTCCCATGACTTTGCCCATATCTTTCATACTCTGGGCATTGACATCCATGATCACCTTTCTAAGGACTGATTCTAACTCCGCATCATCCATAGGTTCAGGTAAATAGGATTTGACTATGGATATCTCGGCATCTTCTTTTTCTACCAGGTCTTCCCGCCCAGCTTGGAGGAATTGTGCCTTGGCATCTTCTCTTTGTTTCAGGTATTTCATCAAGACAGCTTCGACATCATTGTCAGTGATTTCTCTTCGTTCATCGACTTCTATCTGTTTGATGGAAGCCTGAATATTTCTTAGCGTATCCCTTTTGATCAGATCTTTTGCGCGCATCGCTTCTTTGATATCATTTTTGATCTGTGCATTTAGACTCATCTGTTGCTCTCCATTCTAGATTTAATGTGATTATACTATAATCCCTCTATGATAGTTACAATAGAAGATAAACAATTCGATACAGCGAAGATCACCCAGCTTTATCCTGCAGCCATAGTAAAAACCGGATATAAAGATGAGACTACACAGGTGAGTCTTGAATGGCTGGAAGTCGAGTCGAAGGGTAAGGTCGAAGTAGTTGGATTTGGCATTTTTGTCAATCTGGGTGAGGAAGAAAAACACTCTTTTATCTTTGATACAAGAGAAGAGATGGATGAAGCTGCAGGACGTATAGCCGCACAGCTTAAAAAATAAATTCTTAGTTTTCTTTGAAATTCAAAGAGGCTGAGTTGATACAGTAACGCTGAAAGGTTGGTGCCGGACCATCAGGAAATACATGCCCCAAATGGCAGCCACAGGCCCCACAACGGACTTCAACACGTACCATGCCGTGACTATGGTCTGTGATCTCTTCAATATCATCTTTATTGATAGGTTGAAAATAACTTGGCCACCCTGTACCTGAATCAAATTTTGTGTCCGAAGAGAAAAGCGGTGTATTGCAACATTTACAAGTGTAGATACCCTCTTTTTTTGAGTCCCAGAACTCATTTTGGAACGGTGCTTAT
>DATCTA010000096.1:0-7806 GCA_036568165.1 Sulfurovum sp. | reverse complement strand
TGACCAGCAGCGCTGCCAATTTCATCATCGTTCCGCGTATTGTTCCCTTTTGCAGTAGTTTGGTGATAAACCCTAAAAAGAAAAGTGCCGGAATGGTTGCCAAACCGAAAGTAGCCATGACCAAGGCACCCGTAAAGAGATCCGCAGTACTTGCTGCAAAAATGGCAAATGAGTATACAAGTCCGCAAGGAATGATCCCGTTGAGCATACCTAAAAGATAAAAACTGCTGTAGGAAGTTTTTGACATAAGTTTTCTGAAACTGTTTTGATACCAGGCATACTTAGAGATGGACCACTCCGCGGAGTTTAGAAATCGGATATTTCCAACCAGAGAGAGACCTGCAAGTATCATCAGAACACCGGTAATGACGAAAAGTATACCTTTGGTCGTGGGTGTAAAAGCTACAACCTGTCCTAAATACCCAAATAGGGCACCTAAAATCGCATAGGTCGTCACCCGACCGAAGTTATAGGCTAAATGAGAGGCTGTCTGCTGGAGATAGGTCGCTTTTTGGTCTATCTTTGTGGAAGAGTATGCGACTACGATCCCTCCACACATGCCGATACAGTGTCCGACACTTCCTAAAAAGGCAGTAGTCAAGATAATGATTAAATCGATATTGCCCACTGTTTTGGCCTCTTCCTTTATGTAATTACATAAAACTATAGTATTATTTTGTTAAAATAGTGTTAAGAATCTCGCAAATACCACGATATATGGTTTTCTCGAAACTCGATTTTCAACTGAGTCAAAAAACTTGCCGGTTGTGTAAAAATAATGATATTATTCTTCATTTGAAGGAGATTTATGGTGAATTTAAAATTATTTGTATTAGGTTTTACTTCTTTTTTGTTGATACAAGGGTGTTCATCTAAAACGGAACCTAGCAGGGAGCCTAATATGGATCATATTGTGAAGAAAATAGTTGAAGTTGAAACACCTAATGGAAACTATACGGCACTTAACAAAAAAACCGGTGCCTATGGCAGATACCAAATCACTCCGGCTACAGCACAATACTATACAAAAAAACTTGATATGAATCATTATCGCTGGAAAGAACCAAAGAACCAAGATAAAATTTTTAAAGCCTTATTATCAGACAATATCAGATGTCTTCGAACAAATGGCCATGAAATTAATGCTTTTACAGTTTACGGAGCGCATCAACAGGGTGCTACTGGTTTTGATAATATAATGAAAAACAGAAACCTGGATGATGACATGTATGTAAAATTAAGAAGAAACATTCCTGCAGAATATAGAAATTGTACAGATGAAGAACTTTGTGAAGTTTGGGTATCGTATTGGAAAAAGAAACTGAGTTGATTGAAGTTCCATCATTAGAATTAAAGGGATACGGTTTTGTTTAAAAGTCTAAAACGCAATATCATGAAAATGTTCAGAGAGTTGCTGGTATATCATCATAGCTCTTTGGAATATAGAGCAAAGGTGTTGACACTTATGATCTCATCAAATGGTGAAATATGTGAGTGTGAAAAGCAGAAACTTAAAGAGATAGCACATAGTATTTATGGTGAAGACCAAGAAAGAGCAGAACTTCTCATCGATACAGTCATGGAATACCATACAAAGATCATCACCAATAATGGATTGAATTTTGAAGATCTTATTCAATTGGTTGAAAGAGAGACCAGAGAAATACCGCGTTTTACAGAAAAGATCGATATGGGACTTCTTATGCACCTGCATGAATGTATGGACAATGAAGAGGATATTCTCTTTCAGCAAAGGATCATAGAGTTTTTGCAAAGCCTCAAGGATGAATATGGAGTGGTATAGGTTTATCATATCCGGGAAAGTTCAGGGGGTCTTTTATCGTAAATCTGTTTCTCAGGAAATGATGAAAAAGCAATTTAAAGGATATATCAAAAATCTCAGTGATGGTAGAGTAGAAGTTGTTGCCGAGGTGTTTGACGATGAGTTGGATACATTTATGCAAATTCTGCATGAAGGATCACTATTGAGCGAGGTTAGCGACATTCAGTATGAGATCATAGATGATGCTGACTTTACAACAGACGGTTTTGAAATAAGATACTAGTTTTCTCTTCTACGTAGCTACTTACTTTTGAATAATCCTGCAAGTCAATGCCAGACTAAGGAAAAGTCAGTATAGTATTCAATATCTATATATAGGAAGGTTTCAATGAGTAGTGGATGGGGATGCCAATTCATGGGTACAAACGGTGATGACAAAGAGTGGTGTTTGAAATTAAAACACCATTGTGACCCAGGATGCAAAGGATGCATCATTGCAGGACAGGTAGAGTTCTCTACGCTTAATGTCAGTGAAGATCAGGAAAAAAAAGTTAAAAAACGTAGTGACAACCCTCTGTCAGATAAATAACTACGCCATCTCTTTTTTAAATTTTGCTTTGAGTTTTTCTATCTTTGGCGGTATCACTGCCATACAATACCCTTGCATAGGATTTTGACGATAATAGTCCTGATGATACGCTTCAGCAGTATAGTAGCTTGTTAAAGGTTCGATAGTAGTTACTATCGGGTCTGAATGATCAGCTTGTGCAGCTTCCAGTGCAGCTTGAGCTGCCTCTTTTGTCTCTTCATCGGTGTAGAGAATAGTAGAACGGTATTGTGTACCTCTGTCAGCACCTTGTCTGTTGAGCGTAGTTGGATCATGTATGGCAAAAAAGATATCCAAGAGGGTATCAGTTGTGATGACCGAGTCATCGTAGGTGATCTTGATCACTTCGGCATGTCCTGTCTCACCGGTACATATCTCTCTATAGGTTGGATTAAATGTCTCACCGTTGGCATAGCCGCTCTCAACATCACTTACACCTTTGAGAAGTTCAAATACAGCTTCTGTACACCAAAAACATCCTCCACCGACAATCAGTTCTTTTTGTGCCATTTTATTCTCCTTTTATCTATGGAATACCTATACTATGGCTATTAATCTTATATTTATTTAATTTGCTATAATACCTAAGAAAGTAAAAACTAATCTAAAAATATGGAGCTTTTGAAATGAATGTGAATGTTGTTTGCCCACACTGTCTCAAAGTAAATCGTATTCCTAAAAAGGAATCTTACGCAAAAGCGAACTGTGGTGGCTGTAGGAATTCTTTACTCAATAGTGCACCAGTCTCTGTGGATACTGATAAGTTCGGTACATTTATAGCAAATTCAGATATTCCGGTGGTTGTAGACTTCTGGGCACCATGGTGCGGCCCTTGTCTGCAGATGGCTCCAGCATTTGAAAAAGCCGCTTTGGCCATGCCCCTGAAAGCGCAGTTCATCAAGGTTAATACGGATGAACAGCAAACATTGGGTGCACGATATGGTATACAGAGCATACCTACGCTCATCGTGTTCAAGAACGGAAAAGAAACAGATAGGATCAGTGGTGCAATGGATGCAGACAGGTTACAAAACTGGGTCGGACAGTTCGTATAGATGAATAAAATACTTTTGCTTGAGGATGATGCCAACCTGAATGAAACGGTCACTGAATTTCTTACAGAGAAAGGATATGATGTTGTAAATGTCTATGATGGACATGAAGCGCAGGAGAAGTTGTATGAAAGTAAGTATGATCTCTTGCTTCTGGATGTCAATACACCTGGGATGAATGGTTTTAAACTTTTGAAAGAGGCTAGAGAAAATGAGGTGGATGCACCTGCAATTTTTATCACTTCCCTGGACTCCGTAGAAGACCTTGAAAAAGGTTTTGACAGCGGTTGTGATGATTACATACGAAAACCTTTCGCGCTCAAAGAACTTTATATCCGTATTGATACCCTCCTTAAACGTGCTTTTTATCATGAACCCAAAGAGTTTATACAAATATCAACGAATATAGCCTATGATATCAAGAACAATGAACTTATTATTGATGGTAAGACAGTATCGTTGGGTCATAAAGAGGCAATGCTTCTTAAGCTTTTCATGAAAAATGAAGGTGAAGTTATTGTGCATGAACGAATATATGAACACTTGTGGGACTTTGATGAAGATCCAAGCGATTCTGCACTTCGTACCTACATCAAAAATCTTCGCAAAATTATAGGTAAGGATAGAATTGTTAGTATCAAAAAACAAGGCTACAAATTCGTTGCTGAAAAGTGAGAGAAAATCCCTTTTTAGATTTTTGACACTGTATGTCTCTATAGTAATATTGCTGATCACACTTCTCTCTGTTTACTACTACCAAAGTCAAGAGAAATTTATGCTCTCTGACCAAAGAGCTTTGCTTACAAAATATGCATACATCCAGACGAAAAGACTAAAAGTCTTACATCATTTCTTTGATGAAAGAACAGAATACCCACGTGATCCCCGTTTTAAATCAGCGATATATGATCTGGAACACATGAAAATATTTTCCTTATTGGAAGATGAAAATGTCCGTTTTGATGAAGAAGAGATATATATAAGCAATGACCATATACATTTGGTAAAGAACCTGGATGAATTTTATCTTGGAACAAAATATCTTATTATTGAAGTAAAAGAGAGCCGTGAATGGGTAGGAGAGACATGGAGAAATATCATACTCTATGGGTTTCTTGTGTTTGCCTTCTTTATGCTGTTCGGATTTTATCTTATGAAATTGTTTTTAAAGCCGATGCGTGATTCAATAGTACTGCTTGACAGATTCATCAAAGATACTACACATGAGCTCAATACACCGCTTTCAGCCATACTTGCTAACATAGAAATGATGGATACTGATGTTATGGATGAGAAAAACAAGACAAAACTTTCACGTATTAACATCGCTGCAAAGACGGTCTCAATACTTTACAAGGACCTTATGTATCTAACACTTGAACAGGAGAAAGCCAATGAGGATGAAGAGATAGAGATAAAAGAACTCATCTATGACAGGGCAGAGTACTTTTCTGTCCTTGCACAGTCAAAACATTTAGAGTGTAATTTGGATCTGAAAGAGGCAACTATCATTATGGATAGACGTAAATTAACGAGGGTCGTAGACAACCTTATATCAAATGCCATCAAATATAATAAACGTAACGGTACAGTAGGTATAAAATTAAGACAGGGGGAGCTGATCATTTGGGATACAGGTATAGGTATCAGTGAAAAGAATATACCATGGATGTTTGATAGATATATGCGGTTCAATAACAGTGAAGGCGGCTTTGGTGTCGGTTTAAGTATCGTAAAGAAGATTTTGGATGAATATAAAATCAGCATAAAAGTAGAATCAAAAGAAGGAGAGGGTACAAGGATGGTATTGTCATGGTAAAAATTCTGATCTTATGTCTGGTTCTGGTATCTGGAGCATTTGCACAGGATGCCTATGAGCGTTATTGTGTGGAGTGTCATAATGAGTTGCCTACCTCATTACAACGCATGTTCATGCGTTATCTGCTTGTCTACAGCGGCGAACATAATGTCAAAGCAGGTATGAAACATTATCTCAAACATCCGTTGAGAGAAATCTCTGTGATGTCCGATCTTTTTTTGGACAATTATGGCGTAAAAAAGAAAACAACGTTAACAGATAGTCAAATTGATGAGGCTTTAGATATATATTGGGATAAGTTTAAGGTTTTTAATAAGTTGAAGTAGTTACAATAAATGTGGATAAGGTTATATTATAAAAAAGGAATAGAATGAAAAAGTTAGTTACAGCACTTTCTCTTGTAGCATTTGCTATGGTGAGTACTCCTACTGTTGCAACTGCAAGTGTAGCAAAGGGACAAAAAATATACAAAAAGAAGATGCGAAAATACTGTGGATTTTCGGGTGTTAGATTTGCGAGAATGCATACACAGGATGAATGGGAAGAACTCTGGGAAGATGGTGACTTCCAAAAAGAGACAAAGAAACTATGCCCTAAATTAGATATTAAAAAAATAAAGAAATCTTGGTGGGATCATATTTATGAGTTCACATATGAGTATGGTGCAGGTGGTTCGCACGTTCCTAAGTGTTAATCATTATGTAACTTCTGGAAGCAGTTTTTTACATTCTGCTTCTTAATATAAATTCTTCACAATACTTTCACAATTAAGTGTTATTATACAAAATCCAAAAAATAAAAGGATATATATGAACAATATTACGAAATTAGCAGGTGCTGCTTTATTAGGTATGGCTTTACTTTCTACAAGTGCAATGGCAGATATAAAGAAAGGTCAAAAGATCTATCTTAAAAAGTTAAAGGCTCCATGTAACATTGGTGGTGCACAGTTTGCTCAGAAGCATACACAAGATGAGTGGGAAGCTATCTATGAGGCAGGGAAGTTTGAGGCTGAGGTTAAAAAACTCTGTCCAAAGCTTAAAAGCTTTAAAGCTAAATACGCTCCGGATGTATATGACTTTGTTTATGAGTACGCTAGTGACTCAGGTAATATACCACAGTGTTAAGGTAAGTTACTATAGAATATAGAGGTGTGGATCGGCATTTAACAGGATGTTGATCTTCAGAATGTTAACTAAAAACTTAAAGGAAATAAAATGAAAAAATTAGCAATCGCAATGTTATTTGCTGGATCTACTTTACTTATGGCTGATGGTGCTGCTCTTTACGCTAAATGTGTAGGTTGTCATGGTCAAAACGGTGAAAAAGCTGCTCTAGGTAAATCTGCAGTGATCACAGGTCAAGATGCTGCAAAAACAGTTGAGCAACTTAAGGGTTACAAAGCTGGTACACTTAACGTACACGGTATGGGTGGTCTTATGAAAGGTCAAGTAGCTTCTATGAGTGATGCTGATATCCAAGCTGTTGCAGATCATATCGCAGCAATGAAATAAGTTTTTAAACTTTACATTCAAAAGCCTTTTTGGCTTTTGAAAAACTCCTACTCTCTAATTTAAATTTCTTTTCTTTCTCTTATTATGATTTAATTAAAAACCAGTTTTCTGTCTATTTTTTACTTTATGTAGATATATGAACTAATGTGTGAGATGAAGTAGTTAGAGTATATGAGATTGGTGAGCTATCGCTCACCAACAGTTAAATTTTATTTAGCAAGCTGGTTCGTTACCAGTATCACTTGCATACTCATAACAGAATTCAAAAAGATGTGGTGTCCACTTATCTTGATAATCTTCTACAGCTGGACAAACCTCTTTAACTTTTGCTCCAAATGTTCCTGCTTTAAAAGCTTCTTCCCACTCTTTTTGTTTAAATGCTTTAGCAAACTGAGCACCAGTTTTATCTTCACATTGTCCTTTTATCTTTTTTGAATATATCTTTTGACCTTTGTTGATATTCCCTGCTTCAACCGAAGATGTCAATAGTGCAAATCCAAAAAGTGCTGAAATAGCTAATTTAGTTACGTTTTTCATTTTGTTCCTTTTATGTAAATATTGTATTTTAGTATATCGAACTTATGATTATGTCTATCTATAATATAGATTAATTCGATAAATTTTTTTTAATTTCAAAAAAAGTAACAGGTATTTTTATAAAAGTCACATATCACTTCCACATTTTCCTGGGGCACACTTCATAGAAGGTATCTCTTTTTTTGTTGCATGTTTTGTATTGTCTGCTGAACACTTCGTACTCAATCTTCCGGTTTCTTCTACACGTACACAATCATACAACTCTTTTGTTGAGCCGGATCTAAGAACGCATTCACGCCTCGTATCATCTTCTGCAAGTTGTTTTAAAATATTCATTTTCTTTTTTACCAGTACAGCAGAACCATCGATCATACTGGCACCGCATTTACCCGGTCCACACTTCATACCACTCTCAGTTAAGGCGTCTTTTTTTTCTTTATCTGTACAACCTGACATAGTGAATATGACAAGTAATGTTATTGTCATTATGTTTG